>JBNJGV010000025.1:0-20068 GCA_051819785.1 Nanobdellota archaeon
AATTTTATACATCATACGCTCTAATAAACCAGCGCACTCTTTAGCTGAAAGATTAAGCCCGGTCATCTTTTCAATAAACTGAGGTGTAATTGTCCTTTTTTCCATTTCAAGATGAGGTGTTACAATTTTTTCATCAGGGTATTGCAAATTCATTGAATAAACATCTGCTCCAATATCCTGAAACATGTAAACCAGTATATTAAGCATATAGCTTAATGCCTGAAAATCAAAACCGCTGCATTCTATAAAAACATCCTTAGTTTCCTGGGTAATCCTTCCAGTTAAATGACTATTTATAATAGGCGGCATTGATAAAATATCACCCTTATTATCAACAAAATAAGGATATTTACTATAACCCTCTAAAAGATGGGCATAATTGCTCCCGACAGAAGTGTTTTCAAGAATTTCTTTTGCATTCATCTCACTGCTTTGCTCCAATGGCACAAAACGAATATTTTCTGGCTTATCCGCTTTAAAGTAAATGGGCAGCTGTATATTTTCAAGCGGATATATTCCAATAGCAGCCTTTTTCCTGTGCCTTCCGAAAGTTGCGTGGAGTTTTTCCTGCACCCAGATTATTTCTTTTATTGTTTGATCATCAAGGTTAAGATTTTTAACAATCGTACATGCTGTAAAGGGTCTTATTGGTTTTACAGATTTATCTATTATAACCTTATAATCAGAGGATTTTGCGAAGTATTCAGGATTCTCAATCCCATAGTAAGCCCTCAAAACACGGGCAAGGCCCTGCGTTGAGACCATGTCAGGCCTATCAGGTGTAATATCAATTTTAAGAAGATCTCCCTGCTGTTCATCAAGCTCCATTCCTAAATCGAAAAGAGTATCCTCAAGCTCTTGGATAGTGAAATCCTTTCGTACTGCTTTTTTCAATTCTTTGTAATCTGTTTCAAGTGTTACCATTTTATTTCCTGATTGGAGTCTTATATCTTCTTAGCCATGAAAGATCGCATGTAGGGCCAAGTATATCCCTCAATTTATCGAGCTCATACAAAACCATTGCAAGACGCTCTACACCCAACCCCCAAGCAATAACTGGTTTTTTTATTCCATATGGCTCTACTGATTCTGGTCGGAAAACCCCTGAGTTGATAAGCTCAAGCCAGTTTCCCTTGCTTTCATCGTAATACATTGCTTCAAGTGAACTTTCCGTGTATGGATTGTAAGTTATCTTAAATTTAATTTTATGAATACCCATTTTGGCATAAAAGGCCTTAATCATACCCATCAGGTTTTTCAATGACAGACCATCGTCCATAACAAAGCCTTCAACCTGATGAAACTCAGGTAAATGAGTGGAGTCAATGGCTTCATTCCTGAAAATCCTTCCAATGGAGAAAAACTTGGCATTTTCACGTTCCTTTATATTTTCAAGACCGAAATATCTATAACTTGTAGCTGTTGTGTGTGTTCTAAGAAGGAGTTGCTTTGCAACCTCAGGGTCCCATTTATAACCATACCCCTTCGAGCCGGTATTCCCTCCGTGCTCATGAGCAGCCTTCACATTATCAGTAATAGTCTTGCTGGGCAGCTTACCCTTATAAGGCAAATAAAAAGTATCCTGTACTTCTCTTGCTGGATGATCCTGTGGTATCCACATGGAGTCAAAGCACCAAAATGAGGTCTCCACCCATGGTCCCTGCATTTCTTCAAAACCCATTTCAACAAAGATGTCACGGATCATATTTATAACCGCAGTCAATGGGTGTCTTCTTCCACCATATATCTTAGGTGTTTTGACATTTACGTCATAGCGCCTGAAAGATTTATCCTTCCATGAGCCATCAGCTATCATCTCAGGTGTAAGATTATCCACTAATTTTTCTTTTGAAAGCTCTTGCTTTACAAGCTCTTGACCAGTTTGGGTAAGTTTATACAGCCAGTCCTTTTGAGTGGATATTTTTATTATATTTTTTCGTTTTTGAAGGCTTTCAAATGCTGCTTTATATTCAGCTTTTAACTCATCTTTTTTAAGAGGTAATTTTTGCAAGAATAATTCTTCGGGCATCTGCTTTTCAAGAAGTTTTTCACCTTCACTGTCAAGTGTTATTTTCTCTTTAACCAGGATTGCGGATTTTGATTTGAGCTGGCCTATCGCAACCCCTGCCTCCTGCTTTGATAACTTCTCCTGCAGAGCCTGAATAGTATCAGCTCCGTTTTTAATTTCTTTTAATGCAATTCTTTCAGGCAACCCATTTTCAAGATAATATTGCCCATTTTCGTCAAGCTCAATAGTTTCAATAACTTGCTTTTCAAATGTTATAACTTCCTTATTAGCAAGCCATTCAAGAGCGCGCATAGCTTCTACATACTGCAGTCCTGATTTACGGGTTAACTCATTTAAAGAACTGGATTCACTTAAATATGGAAATACTGCCCGCTCTAAAGGATGCAATGAATGAAGGAGTTTTTTAATATCCATTAGTATAGGGTTAAAATAAATAATTTAAAAAACTTACTGATTGTTTAAAAATCGCTTCAAATGCGAAAAGTTGAATTATACAAGAAAAGCGAGGATAATTGATTTAAGAAGTAGATATTACCTTTTTTTTGCTACAAATAACAAATGATTGCCTATACCCAGTAATTCCGGCCTTCTACAAAGTTCCATCTCAAGCTTTTTAAGTTTATCCCACTTTTCTTCTTCGTAAAATTGGCTTCTATCAACAGTATCCGTAAGGGTAGGTGTGGATGCCACTTCCAAAACATCACAGCCATACATATTTAATAATTGCTTCATCTCATCAACTGTGTAAACATAAGTTCTTGGACCCATACCGCAATAGGTTTCATGGTTTTTGTTAATACGGGTCACTTCTTTCAAGTTACCCTTTTTAAGATACTGGCGCATAAATCCGTATTTGGAGTCACACCCAATTACCAAAAAAGCACCACTTTTAGCCACTCTGGTCAATTCTTTCATTGCGTCAAAACGCTTTTCAAGAACATATGAAATAGAATCACCGACACACACAACAAAGGTAAATTGCCCGTCACTGAATTTTTCAAGATTGCTTATATCGCCTTGGCATAAATTAATTTTATTTTCTAGCTTTTGCTCGCGCACATTTTGCTTGGCAACTTCAAGAATTTTAGGTGAAATATCAAGAAGCGTTACATGTTTAGATATTTTGGCCATCAAAATTGAATTATATCCAGTTCCTCCACCCGCATCCAAAACAATGTCATTTTTATCAATATATTTTTTTATGAACTCACGAGGAATTTGTACTCTAAGAGATTTTCCCTTTTCCTGCTTATCCTCCTCTTGTGCAATCTTTTCATAAGCTTTTTTCACTGAATATTTATCATATGCCATAAAACTTCATCTCCTCAAGGTATATTATAAAACATTAAACGTTTAATAAATATTTTTCCTTTAATTTTAAAAAATTCAAAAGATGCTTCTAATTTTATATCATGTTTAATTCTAATAAATAATAAAAAATACATTCAATAATAATGTGTAAGGCTTTTTTAATAACCCAAAAATTACCAAAAAATTTTTATAATTGACTTAATAACAAAATCATTCATAGAAAGAATCTGTTAAAAGGATTCTTATTCAAACGGGGTGGGTATAATGAAAAAAATAGTTTGTTTTTTGGTGCTATGTGTATTGGGTCTTTCTTTAGTTGGTTGTAGTGCTGAAATGGAACCTACGGGTTTAGATTCAGCTAAAAATGAGCAAGAGAAAACACAAGAAATAACTTCACCACAAGAAAATACAAATGAAGAGGGTACTGAACAAGAAACTGATGAAGAAGTAACTTATGAAGACTTCAAAAGCGGCCTGCAGGACAATCCGGAATATCATGTTGAATACGAACTGACTCATACAAATGGGCAAAAGGAAAACGTAGTAATTTACACCAAGGATGACAAGACAAGAATGGAGATTGAAAATAATGAAGAGACAGTTACAGCGTGGATGAACGGAAAATCTGTTGTAGAATACAAGGGGCAATGCGTCGATTTGGGTGCAGCGAGTCAATTAGGCTTTAACCCTGAAACGATTTATGACATGACAACTGTAAGGGGCAGTATTAAAACAGATGAAAAATACATTGATGTATCTTCTGCAGGAACTAAAAAAATCGCAGGTAAAACAACTACTTGTTATGAAATTACCTATAAAACAGATTCAGTCAATGAATTAACAACATATTGCTTAACTGATGAAGGAATACCAGCTCTGTTAGAAAATATAGACAAAGATACAGGAGAGCTTAATTCAGAAGCAAGAGCAAAAACGCTGGAAGACTCAGTAAGCGATGATATGCTGAAACCTTGTGAGCCAGATATGGATGTTTCAGATTTTATTTAACTTAATCAAATGAAAATTGGCCTATTGGCCAAGTAAAATACATTCGATAACAAAAATTTTGGGTTTATTGCTTGCAAGCCCATCCCCAACCTAAACTTAAAATTTATTTTAAGCCACGAACGATAATGAGTATGGGACGGGGTACAATCCAGAGCATAGCTCTGGATGTTCCAAAAATCCAAAAGATTTTTGTTATTAAACCCACTTCAAATCTCTCCCGAGATTTTCAATAAAATTACTTTGTGGGCTCCAGGTATATTGGATTTGGTTAATATACTAATTTTATTTTTTTATATTCATTATCTTTCTACATATATGCCCCCACCAGAGCATTAAATAGCATATGAACAAATATTATATATGCTGCTTATTCACTTTTCATACAATATTTTATTTCTTTTTTTAATTTTTAATTAGAAAAGAAATATTTAAATAATGTTGATAGATAGTAATTTTTCGATATAAATATTTATTTGTAGTTATTCAGGCTATTAGTTAATTGGGGCAGTTGATATGGAAAATAAGAAAAACTCTAACCTACTAAATATTCTTTTGGCTGCAGCCCTTATAATGGGATTTATTTTTATCGTATCCTTATCCATTTATATAATACAAGAGAGGTATGGCCTTTCCTGTACTTGCAAATTATCTTTGCCCTTACTTATTGCAGCTCTAACATCATTAGGAGTTTTTGTTGGCATCCTTACATATTATTTTTTATCAAAATCCTTTTCACAAGAAAAACAAAAGCTGTTTGGTAATGTTGAAAAAACCCTTAATTTTCTTACATCTGAAGAAAGAATAATTATTTCTGCACTTTTAGATAATAATGGTTACCTTGCTCAAAATAACTTAAGTGAAATTACAAAAATTAATCCAGTTAAATTGCACAGGAGAATATTGGCACTTGAGTCAAAGGGAGTTATTTATAAGAAAAAAACAGGCATGACTAACAAAATATTTCTTGACAATGATTTATTGCTTCTATTTACCAAATAGAAAGGTATTATTAAAAAAAATAGTGTCTCATTTCAATAAATGAAATGGTTTAGACAATCTATTTCAATTTTTGAAAGAAACATTTAAAAATTGTTTCAGAATTCATTAGCAACATTACATTAGCGATTAAGTTTATAGCCGCTTAAAAGGAGAGGATAAACCATGACAATGAATCTTATCAGGATACAAAAAATATTGTTAGTTGCAATATTATTATTCACAACCATAACTATTGCCTCGGCTCAGGAAGACTCAAAAGTTACAGTTTATTTTTTCTGGGGTGATGGCTGCCCGCATTGTGGAGATGAAAAGCCATTTTTAGAAGAAATGGATGCCAAATACTCTGGATTAAATGTAAAGATGTTCGAAACCTGGAATAAACCAGAAAATGCAGATTTATTCAGAAAAGCAGCACAAGAATACGGAACAACTGCAAGAGGTGTTCCTGCAACATTTATCGGTGAAGAGTATTGGGTGGGTTATTCGGATAGTATTGGCCAAAAAATGGAAAATCACATCCAAAAATGTTTAGACCAAGGTTGCGAAGATCCATTAGCTGATTTAATCAATAAAGATAATGCAAATAGTGATGCTGGCACCACTTCTGAAAAAACTTCAAAATCTGAATCTTCAGAGGAGCTATGCCTGCACTTTTTTATGAAAAAAGGATGCCCGCAGTGTAGCAACGTAGAAGATTTTCTAAAAAGCATTGAAAAAAAGCATAATATTGGGTTAAATAAATATAATATAAATTCTGAGCCTGATAAAGAGATATATAATTCCTTTAAAAAAAACTATGGCTTGACCACAGGTGCTTATCCAATAATATTTATAGGGGATAAATACCTTGTTGGAGAATCCTCCATAAAAAATAACCTGGAAGAAGAAATAGTTTATTGCAAAGAAAATCAATGTACTTGCCCATTGGAAAAGATTGATGGCATGACACCTTACCTTCCAAAATCAAAAGATATTACTTCAGAAAAACAGGAAATGGTTTCAATCCCGCTGGTTGGAACAGTCAATCTTTCTGTAATGCCGATTACCGTAACCACTGCCATCATAAGCTTTATTGATGGTTTTAATCCCTGCTCTTTATGGCTGATAACTTTTTTGTTGGGAATTGTTATTTACTCAAATTCCAGGAAAAAAATCCTTACTGTTGGAGGTACATTTCTATTAGTAACAGGTATTGCCTATGCGCTTTTCATGGCAGGATTGTTAAATGTTTTTCTTTATATTGGATACTTGAAAATAATCCAGATAATTGTAGCAACTATTGCTTTCATATTTGCTATAGTGAATATTAAAGACTACTTTTGGTATAAAAAAGGTGTTTCCTTTACAATCCCTGATAAATACAAGCCAAAAATATTCAGGAATATGCGCGAGATTATGAAAAGTGATAAATCGCTTGCAGCAACAGTTATTGGAACAGGATTCCTTGCGCTGGGCGTTGTGTTGGTGGAATTGCCGTGTACTGCTGGTTTTCCACTGGTATGGTCAAACATGATCGCTCAAAATCAGATACAGGGGTTTGCTTTTTTTATGCTGCTATTATTGTACATGGTAATTTACTTATCAATTGAAATAATGATAATCTTAGTTGCCTTGATAACCATGAAAGCAACAAGATTCGAAGAAAAACAAGGCCGTATCCTAAAATTGGTAGGTGGGATGATTATGCTGGCGCTTGCAATAGTCATGCTCCTAAAGCCTGACTTGATGAATAACATAAGCACCACCATTTTAATCTTTGGAAGCGCTATTGGTTTTGCATTTTTATTAATCTGGATACACAGAAGAATACTTCCTAAATACGGCATCAAAATAGGCACAGAAAAATTAGAAGGTGATAAGAATGAGTGAATTCCCTGAAAAGTTAAAATACAACGAGGACAATTCATGGGTAAAAGTAGATGGCGACACTGCAATAGTAGGGATAGTGGGTCCAGCAGCAGAGAAAGTCCAGGAATTTGTCTTCATACAACTGCCAGAAAAAGGCAAAAAAATACAGAAAGGAGACAATTATTTATCAGTAGAAGCAATCAAATGGTCAGGGCACTTGAAAAGCCCTGTTACAGGAGAGATCACACAAGTAAACGATGAACTATTTGATGAACCAGGAAAAATTAATGAAGACCCCTATGGATCATGGATAATGAAGATAAAGCTTGATGATCCTAAAGAAATTGACAGCCTGCTGGATGCCAGTAAAGCTAAAGAGGTATACAAAGAATAAAATGAAAGATTTTTGGATAATAGGAATAATGCTCGCGTTGATTGTTCTAGTGGGGTGCACAAGTACATCTGAAAATAAAGCGACAGGAAATTTTGTTGGTAACACTGATGATGGAACCGTTACAAACGATAACTCTGACAAGCTCACTATATATTTTTTTTGGGGAAATGGCTGCCCACATTGCGCTGAAGAAAAACAATTCTTAGAAAAAATTGAAGAAAAATATCCTGAATTAAATATTAAGAGCTTTGAAGTCTACCAACATTCTGAAAACAGGGATTTATTACAGGAATTGGCCCAAGCTTATAATACTACATTTCAAGGAGTCCCAGTAACATTCATCGGCGAAAAACACTGGGTAGGTTTTTCTGAGCAAATGGGTACAGAGATGGAAGAAAAAGCCCAGGATTGTCTGGAAAACGACTGCATGAATCCAGGAGATAAGCTGGAATAATTTCTTTTTATTTTATCTAAGCTTTAAAAATGAAAGTTGTAATAATAGGAGGAGGCAGCGCAGGAAGTACTTGCGCTTTTGAAATAAGAAAGCTGGATAAAAATGCAGAGATAACAATACTCGAAAAAACTGGCCATACTGAATACTCTCCATGCGCACTGCCCTATGTTATTTCAGGCGAGATTAATGATTTCAAAGATATATTCATATTCAACGACGATGACTATAAAAAAAATAACATAACTATTAATTTAAATTCTAAAGTTAAAAAGATTGATAGGACAAAAAAAATAATTACTTACACCAAACAAGAAGAAATTAAAGAAATCAGATTCGACAAGCTAGTACTCGCTACAGGAAGTTCCTCTTTTGCGCCGCCTATTGAGGGGCTTAGCGATTCAGATTATTATTCCTTTAAAACAATTGATGACGCAAAAAGCATCTTAAATTCTATAAAAAAAGAAAATAAATCAGTGGTGATTGGAGGCGGCCTTATTGGTATTGAGCTTGCCCATTCTCTAGCTGTAAAAAGAGAGCAAGTAACACTTATTGAAGTAAAAGAAAATATCCTGCCAGGATTGCTTGATAAAAAAATGTCTGAAAAGTTAAAAGAACATCTTGGAAAAATCCAGATTTATGAGGAAAGGCAAGTAGAAAAAATTACAAACAATAACGTAATTGTTGAAAATGAGAAAATTTCTTTTGATAAATTACTCTTATGCACAGGAATCAAGCCTAATATAAAAATAGCCAAACAAAGCGGACTTGAAACTGACAAGGGAATTGTTGTTAACGAATTTATGCAAAGTTCTGATAAAGATATTTATGCATGTGGAGATTGCGCTGAATCAACAGAGCTTAACTCTGGCCAGAAGATTTTGAGTGCTCTTGGTACAACAGCTACAAGGCAAGCGAAAGTTATTGCCCAAAACATTTTGGGGGGAAAAAAGGAATCCCCGCATGTGATGAATAATTCAATTAGCAAAGTGGGAGAAGTTTATGTTGGCTCAGTTGGATTAAGTGAAAAAAGAGCAAAAGAACTTAATTTAAATATTGTTTCCGCAACTTATACAGGTACTGCAAGAGCCGAGTATTATGATTCTAAAAAAAAGATAACAATTAAATTAATAGCTAAAGATTCAGGAAAAATTATTGGCGGACAGATTGTAGGAAACGCAGAGGTTGTTGGAAGACTGAATTTGATTGCACTAGCAATCAGTAAAGAGATGCAAGCCAAAGATATTGCTGAGCTTGAGACATGCTATAACCCTCCTGCAGCTCCAATTTTTGACCCGTTAACAATTGCAGCCAGGATATTAATTAAAAAATGTAATATTTTAAGGGGGAAGCAATGAATAATAAACTACCTTTATGGATTAAGGTTGGCAAATATAATAAACATGAATATCTTAAAACAAAAACTTTAATCGAAAAAAATTGCCTAAACACTGTTTGCATTGAAGCAAACTGCCCAAACAAATATGAGTGTTTCTCTAAAAAGACAGCCACATTTATGATTCTTGGGAATACCTGCACAAGGAACTGCCTCTATTGTAATGTAAAAAGAGGAAAGCCTGAAAAGCCTGATGAAAATGAGCCTGAAAGGATTGCTGAAGCTGTTAAGAAACTGGGATTACGCTATGCAGTTATTACTTGTGTTACAAGGGATGACCTAAAAGATGGTGGGGGAGAGCAATTTGTAAAAACAGTTAATGCGATTAAAAATATTGATGCTGAATGTAAAATTGAGCTTTTAATCTCTGATTTGAAAGGCAATTGGAAAGCACTGGAAAAAATAATTTCTGCAGGCCCTGATGTACTAAATCATAATATAGAAGTACCCAGGGTTTTTTTCCCTAGATTAAGGCCGCAAGGGGATTATGAAATTTCTCTTCAATTATTAGAAAAAGTAAAAAAGTTAAATTTCCAAACTTTAACAAAGTCAGGATTTATGCTGGGTTTCGGTGAAAAAAAATCACAAATCCTTAATACAATCAAAGACTTAAAAAACGCAGGTTGTAAAATTATTACAATAGGGCAGTACCTACAACCTAACAAAGATTGCGTAAAAGTAAAAAAATACTACGCTCCTGAAGAGTTTGAAGAATTTAAAGCCTATGGAGAAAGTTTAGGAATGAAAGTTGTTTCAGGCCCCATGGTTAGAAGTTCGTATAAGGCAAGCGAGGTTTATAATTAGAATGAAAAAATCCATCTGGCTCTTGTTTTTGATAATACTCACCGGTTGTATGCAACAGGGAATTGATAATAAAAGTAATTATGAAAATGATATTGAAAATATTGAAATTGCAAATTTTACAACAGATAATAATGTTTATGGTTCGAAGCAAAAAATAAGGGCTGTTGCAGTTGTGAAAAGCTCCGATAATATTAAGTTAAAGACAAGATTTCATGGGATTCAGCCGTACAGGTTCCCCCATATTGAACAGCTAAAGGCAGTAAATCTCACTGCAGGTGAAAACAAAATTAATTTTACAGCTACGACTCCTTATTGCACCTCCGGCTGCGGAGGTGTTTATCCAGGTTATTATCAGGTTAGTGTTGAATTAATTAATAAAACAGGTTTACTAGCTTCAAAAAACATAAGTATTAGGTTGACAGGATAAAATGAGTGACAAAGCCAAAAACTGGAGATTGGTTAAAAGCATTGAAACAAATGGCGCTATGCAAATGGCTATAGATGAGGCCATACTTGATGCAAGGATTAACAATCTTGTTCCAAACACATTAAGATTTTTTACATGGAAGCCGAAATGCCTTACAATAGGCTATTTTCAAAGCCTGCAAAAAGAAGTGAACATGGAAAGAGCCAAAGATATTGATATTGTAAGAAGATATACCGGCGGGGGAGCAACGCTTCATGACAAAGAACTTACATATTCTTTTGCAGTTCATCAAAGAAATGTCCCCGGAAGTATTGATGATTCATACAAAATTATTTGTAATTTAATTGTAAAGGGTCTTGAAGAGCTGGGGTTAAAAGCTGAATTTAAAGAAATTAATGATATTTTGGTTAATGGTAAAAAAATTTCAGGGAGCGCGCAAACAAGAAAAGAAGGAGTTATTTTGCAGCACGGAACCATCCTTTTGGATGTTAATCTGAAGGAGATGTTTTCATATCTAAAGGTGAGTGATGAGAAAATAAAAGATAAGATGATAAAGTCAGCTGAAGAGAGGGTGACGTCTCTTAACGAGCAACTCGGAAGAAAAATAAGCTTAGAAAAAGCAGAAAAGGCTATGCTAAAAGGGTTTAAAAGCTTTAGTAAATTCAGCCAAAAAGAATTAACTGATTATGAATTAAGGCTTGCTAAAAAATTTTATAAAAAATACTCGAGCTCAGAATGGAGAAATTTGAGATGAAACATATTGACCATAAAGCAAAAAATGGTAAATTGTTAAGAATTGATGCTGACATAAACAAGAAAATTAATTTTATCAGGATAACAGGTGATTTTTTTATTCACCCTGAGTCGGCATTAGAAGAGATTGAAAAATCACTTGAAGGGGTCAGCTTAGAAAATGTTGAAAAAGTCTTGCAAACTTTTATTGAAAGTAAGAATATTCAAATAATAGGATTTAAACCAAGTGATTTGGCAGAGGCGTTAAGAAAATGAGATTAAAAATACTACCACTACTTGTAGTAATCATTCTGGCAGGCTGTGGGTTTACAGGTGAGGTGATTGAGGACTATTCTGATATAGATGAAAAAGTTGTTATAGGATTTTGCCCCACTATGTCAGATTTGGCAAAAAATATTCAAAAGAAAAACAATAAAGTTTCATTAAGAAATTTTGCTTCAACAAGTTCTGCTATATCTGCTCTTAATTCAGGAAGTGTTGATGTAATTTTAGTAGGAAGGCTTGCAAAATCTTATGAGCTTGATGCTTATGAAAAAAGGTTAAGGAAAGGTTTTACTTTGGTTGGACACGAAAAAAAATTCATAAGCCGGAGTGAGCTTGAAGACAGTATAGTACATACAGCTGCTAAAAAAGAAAAGGTTAAAGAGTATTTGCCAATTAAGACCAAAGTAGTTTATTATGATTCAGTTGAGGAAGCAATAAATTATGGGCTGGAGGAATTGGTACTAATCAACTGGAATGATTATACTGATGAGCTTGACTTGGTAATACCTGTTGTAGGCAGTGACAAAATTGAAAAGTTCAGAATTCCTGTAATGTATAGCTATGATAAAACTATTTTAAAAGCCATGGAGCTGTGATTAAAGATTAAAATTTAATAGATATAGGAAGAGATATAATGGATTATTATAATAAGACTGTTGAAACCTTGCTTGAGGAGTTTAAAAGTAGAAAGGAGGGTCTTTCGCAAGAGGAAGCAGAAAAACGGCTAAAGGATGGTTATAACGAATTAGCAAAAAACAAAAGACGAACAATACACCAGATACTGCTTCGTCAGTTGAAATCATTCATAGTGTGGATATTGCTTTTCACGTTTTGCATTTCGTATATTATAGGCCACAAAATTGAGGCAGTGGTAATACTTTTTATTATACTATTTATTATTCTTTTAAACTTTTTTATGGAGTTTAGGGCAACAAAGGAGATGGATTCCCTTATCAAGCTTGCACCAAAGAGAACCAGAGCCAAAAGGGATGGAAAAGAGATAGATATACATGCAAGGGAACTTGTACCAGGAGATATACTTGTCCTTAACAGAGGCGATATAATTGGTGCTGATGCACGTATAATAGAATGCAATAACCTTTCAGTTGACGAGTCCACTCTTACCGGAGAGTCTGTAGCTATACAAAAGGAAAATAAGGTCCTTGATAATAATGTCAACCTTTCTGACAGGGTTAACATGGTTTTTTCTGGAACTCCTGTCACAAGCGGAAACGGAAAGGCTATTGTTGTTGCAACAGGAAAAAATACTGAATTTGGTAAAATAAGCACACTTCTAAAAAACGTGGACGAGCAGGTAACGCCTCTTCAAAAAAGACTGGATACATTATCAAAACAGATAGCGGTTTTTGCTTTGATTGCAGCGCTAATAGCTTTTGCTATAGGACTTACCCATGGCGTGAACTGGCTTGAAATGATAATATTCTCCATGGCAATAATCGTTGCAGGCATACCTGAAAGTTTACCTACTGTTGTAGGTATATGCCTTGCCTACGGTGTGAACCTGATGTCTAAGGAAAATGTAATAGTAAAAAGCCTTCCTGCAGTTGAAACTTTGGGAGCATGCTCAGTGATATGCTCTGATAAGACAGGCACACTCACTCAAAACAAGATGATGGTTGAAAAAATATTTACCCTTGATTCAGAAATAGAGGTAGACGGAGAAGGATATTCTCCAAACGGCAGGTTTCTAAAAAACAAAAAGAAGATTGATATAAAGAAATTCAAGACAGCTTACAAGGCAATAGAAATAGCTTATCTTTGCAACAATTCAAACATCACTAAAGAAGAAAATGAGTGGGTCGTTGAAGGCGAGCCCACAGAAGGCGCGCTCATAACACTTGCAAAAAAGGCAGGGGTAAACAGGACTGACAAAAGAATCAAAGAGATTTCCTTTGACCCGAACCGCCGGATGATGAGTATTGTTAACAAATGTAAAGGCGGTGAGTATGTCCATACTAAAGGGGCTCCTGAAAATATACTTAAGAAAGCATCATGGTACCTTGAAAATGGAAGAGTTAAGGCAATGAATAAAAAAGCGCTTGAAAGATTTAAAGAGCAAAACGAGAACCTTGCTTCTAAAGGGTATAGAGTGCTTGGCATAGCTTACAAAAAAAACAAAGGCAAAGAAGAGAAAGATTTGATTATGGTAGCCTTATTGGGAATCAGGGATCCACCTGACCCATTAACATTCGAGTCCATAAAAAAATGCCAAGAAGCAGGCATACGAACGGTAATGATAACAGGGGACAGTAAAAAAACTGCAGCAGCAATAGGAAAAGAATTGGGTATCTACCAGGAAGATAATAGAATTCTTACTGCTAAAGAACTCGAAGATATTATGAAAAATAAAGAAGAAAAAGATTTTCTGAAAATTTTAGATTCTGTTACTATATTTGCTAGGAGCACTCCTGAACACAAATTGAAGATTGTGGAAAGCTTTCAGAAAAAAGGACATATTGTTGCGATGACAGGCGACGGCGTAAATGATGCACCTGCACTGAAAAAAGCAGATATTGGTGTTTCCATGGGACAAAGGGGGACAGAAGTGGCAAAAGAGGCTTCTGATTTAATCCTTAAAGACGACAAGTTCGCAACAATAGTCAAGGCAGTGGAGTCGGGAAGAAAAATCTACAACAACATCCGTAAATTCATATATTACCTGCTTGTAGGAAGCATCTCAGAGGTTTTCCTGATACTCCTTGCAATAATTGCAGGTATGAAACTTCCTTTGACTGCTTTGATGGTCCTTGTTATAAATCTTGTTACAAGCGAGTTCCCAGCCATAGGTTTGAGCCTTGAAAAATCAAAACCACGTATAATGAAGCAAAAGCCCAGAGACCCAAAAGAGAATATACTTAATGACTTTGTGCTTATGCGGATATTCAGCACAGTGCCACTTGTTGTACTGGGGACAGTTTCACTTTATATATGGTATCTTTACAAAACAAATGATATTGCAGCTTCACAAACAGTAACATTTGTTACTATAGTACTGTTTGAACTCTTCCATACCTTCAATGCAAAGTCATGGAATGATTCCATCTTCCACAAAGAAGTCTTTGCTAACAAAATGCTTACTATGGGTGTCTTGGTATCCTTAGGTTTTACTATTATGCTACTATATGTTCCTGCATTGCAATCCATATTCGGTACTGTAGCCTTGGGAGTCTTTGAATGGATACTTATACTTGTAGTCTCATCAAGCATAATCCTTTTCATAGAGTTCAAAAAATACTCACTCAAAGTTGAGATGGGAGAAAAGGAAAAGCTTAATATTTCCTAGATTTTGGATTTTTTGAGCTTATTGAATATCGTTTCACTCCATCACTCAAAGACCAAATGAATACAATGCAGTAAAAAAACAAAATATTGCAAAATATTTAAATAACATTGACAATTGCCAATATCTCAATATGAAAAGAAACTTACAACTATTCAAGGCACTCTCTGACGAGACGCGCTATAAAATTCTTGAACTCCTCTTAGAAGGAGAGAAATGTGTTTGCGAGATAATCCCTTATGTCGAACGCACACAATCAACAGTATCACTCCAACTCGGGAAACTCGAAGACTGGGACATTCTTGAATCAAGACGTGAAGGTAAAAAGATTTACTACAAATTAAAAGATCATACCATATGCGACCTATTCAAAGCAGTAGGCAACAAGAAAGGGCATATCCTTAAAAAAAATTGTTGCAAAGGTGATTGAGATGGATAATAATGAAGTAAAAAAGATTGTTAAAAATAATTATTCTAAGGCAGCTAGTGGTTGCGGATGCTCCTGTAACTGCAACCAATTAAGTAATAGTGAACTAGCACAATCAATAGGTTATTCTGAAGATGAAATAAAGTCACTCCCTGATGCAAACCTTGGACTAGGTTGTGGAAATCCAACTGCTCTTGGTGAGATAAAAGAGGGGATGGCCGTGCTTGACATGGGATCGGGAGGAGGCTTTGACTGTTTCCTGGCCGCAGGAAAAGTAGGCACAGGAAAAGTTATCGGTGTTGATATGACACCTGAAATGATTGCGAAAGCAAAAGATAATGCAAAAAAGAATGGATACAACAATGTTGAATTCAGGCTTGGAGAAATAGAGAACCTGCCAGTAGAAGAACACTCAATTGATATTATAATCAGTAACTGTGTAATCAATCTTTCTCCAGAAAAGCCCAGGGTCTTCGAAGAGGCATACAGGGTGTTAAGAGATGGCGGCAAGATGCTCATTTCAGATATGGTTCTCCTTGAGGAGCTCTCAAAGAAGCAGAAAGATGACCCAGAGTTCATAGCTGGATGTATAGGCGGAGCAGTACTAAAAGACGAATACATAAGGATGCTTGAAAAAACAGGTTTCTCTGTAAAGATAATCTCTGAGGATAGAAAGATTAGTGAAAGGCAATATAATAGTCTTCCGGCCTCAAGTCTGAAACTCATAGCAACAAAATAGGTGATATATATGAAAATTGAAATACTAGGAGCAGGATGTCCAAACTGCAAGAAACTGGAAGAAAATGCAAAGAAGGCGCTGGAAGAAGAAGGTAAAGAAGCTGAACTTGTTAAAGTGACCGATGTCAACGAGATTGTCAATTACGGAGTTATGTCAACCCCGGCAATCGTTATTGATGGAAAAGTCAAAAGCTACGGCAAAGTGGCTGACGTTGAAGAAATCAAGCAGTGGTTATAATGGAGAGAAAAGATTGGCACTGGCTAATTGGAATAGTCTTTACCTTTGCAGTATTCTATTTTGTGCCTCAGGGTGCGGAGTGGTTTACAAGCTCAATTGTCTCTGGGGCGAATCTTCTTAGTGAATATGCTAAACAGCATGTTTTAACCTGTCTTGTGCCTGCTCTATTTATCGCTGGCGCTATAGGTGTTTTAGTAGGTAAAGATAAGGTGCTCAAATATCTGGGAGGAGATGCAAAAAAATATGTTTCATATGGTATCGCGTCTGTTTCAGGAGCGATTCTCGCGGTCTGCTCATGCACAATCCTGCCGCTTTTTGCAGGGATACGAAAAAGAGGAGCTGGTTTAGGACCGGCTATCGCATTTCTTTTTTCCGGGCCAGCTATAAATATCGCAGCCATATTCTTAACAATAAGTGTGCTTGGAGTACAGATTGGACTAGCACGAATAATCTTTGCCGTTCCCCTGGCAGTCTTGGTTGGAATTAGCATGTCGCTTATATTCCGAGAAAAGACTGAGAAAGGCGGACTACTTATGCAACAGAATGCAAAAAAAGATGTGTCAAATATCACAATGGGAGCATTCTTTGTTTTGATGGTTGGTATACTGGTGATAAATGGCCTGCAAATTGGAAAGACAATAAAATACGCGATAATGGGTGTTATGGCTTTGGCAGTTGTTGTTCTGGTCGTTTTTAAGTTCACAAGAGAAGTGCGCAACCAATGGCTAAACGAGACTTGGAAATTTTCAAAACTGATACTTCCATTATTGTTTATCGGTGTGTTTATTGCAGGATTCATAATGCCTCTTTTGCCTGAATCCCTTATCACAAATATTGTTGGAGAAAACACAATCCTAGGTAATGTGGTGGCTTCCATATTCGGCGCCTTCATGTATTTTTCAACCCTAACTGAAATACCTATACTTCAGGCATTAATTGAAAAAGGCATGCATTCAGGCCCTGCTCTTGCCCTGCTATTGGCCGGACCCAGCCTAAGTCTTCCAAATATGCTTGTAATAAGAGGAGTGCTTGGAAATAAAAAGACTGCTGTGTATGTTGGGCTTGTGGTAGTTTATTCATCAATAGCAGGTTTGATTTTTGGAGGAATACAATGAAAAAACTAATCATATTCATGCTCGTGTGCACAATCCTTATTGCAGGATGCACAACGAACACAGCAGAAACACAAGAAAGCGATGATTGTGGCTCTGCCACATGCAATGTTGTCCTTGATACAACTGAAACAAAAGAAACAGAAGTTAATGTAGACAAGCTTGAGGTCTATCATTTCCATGGAACAAACCAATGCACTTCGTGCATCACAGTAGGTGATTATGCTGAAGCGACAGTAAACAAATATTTCAAGGTTGAGCTTGAGAAAGGAATAATTGTCTTTGACCATATCAATGGGGAAAAACCTGAAAACAAGGAACTAGTTCAAAAGTATGGTGCTACCAGCTCTTCACTTTGGCTTGGAGTGTATGATAATGACTCATTTAATGCTGAACAAAACACTCAAGTGTGGTATAAGATTAGGGACAAGCAGGATTATATGGATTATCTAAAAGGAGTCATAGAACAAAAACTTGCCGGAGAGTAATAATGGATTTAATGAGTTTCATGGAAGCAATGGGTACAAGTGATATCGCTATTGTTGCAGCATTCTTTATCGGATTGATGACTGCAATCTCTCCCTGCCCATTAGCGACAAATATTACTGCCATCGCTTATACTTCAAAGAGAATAGATAATAGCAAGCATACATTACTCGTTGGTTTTTTGTACACTCTTGGAAGGATGTTTTCTTATACAGTGTTAGCATCTTTAATCGTCTGGTTCGGCCTGAGTTCACAGAAAATATCTTTTTTTCTCCAGGATTATGGAGAGAAGATACTTGGGCCATTGCTTCTGATTATAGGAATCATCATGCTTGATGTCATGAAATTTCGTTTTCTTAAAGGAAGCGATAAGCTTGCAAAATTCAAGGAAAAGCTTGCCCAAAAAGGCTTTTTAGGAAGTTTTCTCTTGGGAGTTGTCTTTGCCCTTGCATTCTGCCCATTCAGTGCAGTGCTGTTTTTTGGGATGCTTATCCCTATTGCGATAAGCGCAGGAGATGGCTTATTAGTACCTGCTACCTTTGCATTTGCAACTGGACTTCCGGTAATCATATTTTCATTCATACTTGTTTATGGTGTTTCAAAGCTGGGAGCTATCATGAACAGGGTGCAGACCTTTGAAAAATGGATGAGAAAAATTGTCGGTGTTGTCTTTATAGGGGCAGGGATTTATTATGTGGCTTTAGTTTTCATATAGGCACTTTGGGAGATCACTACAGTTATTAATTAACTTTTTTTAAAATTAGTTAATTTTTGCGCAGATGCAAGTGCGCATAGGATTTCTGATTCGCCTGTCTGTGAAGAGAACTCTAAAAAAATCAAAATATTTAAATATAATTAACAACATTTAGTAAAATAATTACTAATTGATGTTAAGATGGAAGGGCTCTCAAAAAAGGAAGTTGAAATCATATCAAGTCTTGAATTCGATGAAAAGTATTTTTTTAAATCAGAGGATGTTGAAAGACTTGCTGAAAATGAAACGCAAAAGTATAATATCATAAAGAATCTTATCAAAAAAGAACGTATCGTAAAAATAAACAGGAATAAGTATTATCTCATACCAATAAAAGCAAGAAAGGGCAAATGGACAGAAAACCCTTTTATTGTTGCTGATGAAATATTTGATGGAGATGGCTATTTTGTTGGGGGATGGGCTGCAGCAAACTACTGGCGCCTCACAAATCAGATTCCAATGCAATATGATATTTGGACAACCAAACGGCAAGGAGTTGTGAAGATTCTTGGTATCAGGTTCAAGTTCCACAGAACAACAAAAAATAGAACAGAAAACGCAGTTACTGAATATATCAAAGACCATCCATTCAGAATACAGAGCAAAGAGGATACGAAGGAATGGCTCTCAAAAAGATAATTCCAAAAAGAATTAAGGAAATCGCAGCAATCCAGGGATTTGCGGATGAACTGCTTACAAAAGATTATTACGTTACTGCCATACTTTACCTCCTAAAAGATATTGATGGAATCTATTTCAAGGGCGGAACAGCACTTCAAAAAATATTCCTTGATTATTCCCGTCTCAGTGAAGATGTTGATTATACAGTAACAGGCAATCTGGCAAACATTAAAGAAGATATTATTCAGATAGTATTGGAAAGTGGTCTTTTTGAGGCAGTTACCGAAGATAAAAATGTTGATGGTTTTGTAAGAGTTGTACTTCATTATAGGAATCTTGCTGATAGAAAAGATACTGTTTTTATTGATTTGAATAAGAGAGCAAAGCTCACTGAAAAACCTGAAACTCATACTCTGCCTCATTTCTATGATGAAATACCCTCCTTTTCTGTCAAAACTCTAGCGGCAAAAGAACTATTTGCTGAAAAACTTGCTGCAACTATTGGACGAAATCAGCCAAGGGATCACTTTGACATTTACATGATACTTAAAAAAGGTCTGACTCTTGATTATACAATTGCAAAAAAGAAATGCGAAGCTTCAGGATATGAATTTGATATTGAGAAGATGTTCAATAAGGCAAAGAAACTCCATAATAAATGGGAAGAAGATATGCTTCCTCTTTTGAAAGAATTGATTGAATTTAAT
>JBNJGV010000026.1:0-19885 GCA_051819785.1 Nanobdellota archaeon
TCGCTCTGTTATTGAAAATAATCCCCTTAAAATAGGTGTAAGGGTTCAAAATAAGGGCGCGTATCAATCAAATCCTTCCATTGTAATAAGTACTGAAGAGGATTATATCTCAATAGAAGGCGATAATGAAAAAAAGATTAGCCTTGATGGCAAAACATTAAGCAATCCCGACGGAGAATACAAAAAAATCTATTTTGATGCCAAAGCTAAACGAGCTGGCGCGCAAAAAACAAAACATCCAACCAATATAATTGTTACAGCCTGTTATGACTACAAAACATTATTTTCTGATGAGATATGCATAAATCCTCACCAATACTCGCCTGTTGAAGAGGATGTATGCAGTAAGACCTCAAAAGATTTTTCAAGCCAGGGAGCGCCGGTGGTTGTTGAAGAAATTGAAACAGGAATGCATAGCACACAGGAAGGAGTTCAGCCAAAGATACTTATCCATGTAAAAGATAAAGGAGAAGGGACTTTGTTGAAACCAGCTTCCGTTGAAGATGCATGTTCCAGTAAATCCCTTGAAAGAGAGAGCATAGGTGTGGTCAAGTTAGAAAGTGTTTCAATAGGAAACAATGAATTCCCTGGCGGCGGAATAAGCTGTGATAAAGCCAATGTCAAACTGGTTAAAGGCAAGGGAACATTTTCTTGCAAGCTTGATAATGCCATAAGCGAGAACAGCCCCGCATATAACGCCCAGATTAATATGGCGCTAAAATATGGATATACAAAGAGCATTTCAAGAGGTGTGGATATTGAAAAGAGTATTTAGCATCATACTATTCTGCCTCTTAATAATGGGATGCAATGAAACAATTGAAAGTGATAAAGGCGGCGAAGGCCTAGAAATAAGTTTTTTAGAAGGTATGCAAGACAAAGTATATGAAAATGAAAAATTTATTGTAAATGCCGAGATAAATAATAAAGGAGAATACGACAGCCCTTATGGTAAAGTGACTCTTAGTGGATTTGATAGAGAAGTCCTTCCGTTCTCTTCTATAAAATCCAATAATAATTATGCTATTAAAGACCTCCCACGTATCAATGGGGCGACTGAGTTAAATCCCGAAGGAGGATTTGGTAATGTAGAATTTAATATCCCTAAAAACCATATATATTTACCATATTCTGGAGATTATTCGCCTAAACTCTCGCTGGACGTATGTTACTATTATGAAACAAGCGCTGCTCCAAAGGTATGTATTGTGCCCGACCCTTCAAAAACAAAAAAAGGGATATGCACCCCTGGAAAAAAACAGCTAAAAGAACAAAAAGCCCCAGTGGTAGTCACTCAAATAGAAGAAGCAATAGAACATGATTTTGTAACATTTGCTGCAAAGATTAAAAATGTTGGGAAGGGAACGATTGTTTCTCCAGACCAGAAAAGTTTTGAAAAATGTCCAAGCGAGTTAAAACACAATAATCTGGATTCGGTAGAAGTTGAGATGAGTATTAATGATTTTCCTGAACCCAAATGCAGCAATGAAGGCAAAGTTAAGCTGAATAATGGACAAGGCACAGCAATATGTAAATTCCAAATCAGGCCTGACGGCTATGAGCCATTTACACATAACACAAAAGACGAGCCCTTTACTAAACAACTAAAGATTAAGCTAAAATACCATTACAAAACAGGGGCAAAAAAAGAAATAACAGTAAAAGAAAAGTTTACTGAAAACCAGGGCGATAACGGAGAAGATCTTTTTGAAAGAGAAGAGACTAAAAAAAGCCAAGATGATACATCAACAGGATGTGATTGTAAAGCAGAAGAAGATTACGATGAACCCAAGAAGCCTTGCGTTTGTTTATATTACGACGGAAAAGAACATTTCTGCGACCCCAGTAAAAATAACCCGTTAATTGTAAATGAAAATAATCCAATGCTGGAAGTTCGTACAAGCGACCCCTCCTTAGTTAAGGGTTGCGGTATTTCAGGTCATAAATTTGATGATTGCGGAAAAGTAATAGAACAAAACCTTGATCTTTCCAATGAAGTTAAGAATATTGCAGTAATAGGGCAGAATGAAAAAGGGAAAACCTTAGCAAGCCAAATCTGTAAGATTAAATTAAAAGAGAGCTAATGCAAAAATTTATATAGCTATATTCTATTAATCTAGAAATATGAAAAGATTACTATTACTGACATTCATAATCCTTTGCGGATGTATAATACAAGACCCGCAAAGCGAAATTGTAAATAAGGGAAATGATGGGGTTAAGATTAAATTTATCAAGGATCAGCCCAGCGAGAAGGTTTATGAGGACCAGGAATTTGAGATTGTAGGAGAGGTGAAAAACAAAGGAAGGTATTCGACCCCTTTTGGAAAGGTTGTTTTGTACGGCTATGACAAAAGCATAATAAGTTTCAAAGACAAAAAAGGCTTTTCTGAAAAAGAATTGCCTGAACTTAATGCAAAAGATAGCTACACGCCTGAAGGAGGATATAACACAATTACTTTCACACCAAAAAATGTTGAAGTAAGAGAGGGCGCAGAATACACAACAGAATTGATAATGGCTGCATGTTACCATTACAAGACCTCTTTTACAAGCGAAGTGTGTTTTGACTCAAGACAAAAGGAATGCAAATCAAACACAATAACAGAAAACGGCCAAGGGGCGCCTGTAGCAATAACTTCTGTTGAACAACAAACCATCTCAAACAGGCTAGAAATTGTTGCAACTATTGAAAATGTCGGAAGAGGAAAAGTAATTATTCCAAAAAAACAAGCATATGGGTCATGCCCATTTAACCTGAAAAGGGAAGACACCGATAAATTGGCTGTTGATATGAAAATAAATGGGTTTAAAAAAGAAAAATGCTCAAACAACGGAGTGGTGGAGTTAAATAAAAACAAAGGCAAAATACATTGTACGTTTTCTTCTGATTCAGAGCAAGGCTATGTCACACAAATAAATATCCTGGCAGATTATTTTTATCTTGAAAAGGATAAAAGAAAGCTAACTATACTAAGTGAATGAAGCCAGCTAAAATAAACTATCGGGCCTGAAATTTACTATATTTTCGACGCAAGGAGCGTGGCATTATACTTAAATTGTAACAAACCACAAATTATTTAAAGCAAAACCAACAAAATAAATAAAAAGAGGACTTAAAAATGAGACACTCAAAAATATCTATAGGGCTTGCAATATTGCTTGTATTTTTGTTTTCAATTGGAGCGAGTTGCAACAATAAATCAGACACAATCCAATCCCCTTACTTAGGGGGGCACAAGGGCCTGGAAGCAGAGTTCCAGGAAATAGGAAGCATAAGCAGCGGGGGCCCTGACAACGAAGTTTGGGAAGATGAAAGCTTCCCCGTTGTTGTCCACTTGAAAAACAAGGGAGAACATTCAATCCCAGCGCATGAAGTGGATCTTAAAATAAAGGGAATTGCTGAAAGCGATTTTTCGGGCTTAGACTTCCATAAAGATAATTCTGAAAAGATTGAATCCGTGGATAAGGATTACCGGCCAGATGGAGGGCACGCATATATCGATTTTGGTAACGGAAGATATGATACATTAGAAGGCACGCATTATGACGCACAACTTTTCATAGAATATACTTATCCATATGAGACCCATATAAACATACCTCAAGTGTGTGTTAAAGGAGACATTAAAGAAGAAGGTGTCTGCGAAATAGAAGGAACCAAAAAAGCTTACGCAACCGCAGGACCCATACAAGTAGGAGATGTCGAAGAAAGAGTTATGGGAAGAGGCGCAGTAATGGTTGAAATACCAATATGGAACGCAGGAACAGGCAAGGCTAAGGCGCATCAAAACGATGAATTCGACAGCACATGGGATGAGGTTTACTTTGAGATGAATTCAGGAGACTGGGAATGTGAATCTGCGTCCGCAAACCCAAATATTGCAAGGATGAGTAGAGAAGGAGATGAAAAAGCAAAGATACGTTGCTATAATGAAAACATTCCTGAAGCAGAGATGAGTATGAAGGCCATCACTCTTAAATTGACTTATCACTACCAAGACAGAATCACTGAAGTGGTAAGGATAAGGAGAGTACCAGAATAAGTATTTAATTCTATATTTTTTTTCTTTATTCTTTTACCAGGGTAAATTGGGCAAGCAAGGCTTCAAGCTGAATGTATTCGTCGCTTCCTTCAACCATCCGAAACTCTATTTCGCCGCATTTATCTACCAGCATAACTTTCTGTCTTTCAGAAATTTCCAGGTTCCAGACTTCTTTTTGAATCTGCTTAATTATATCAAGACCTGAAAGACCATATTTAAGCATAGTGTCTAAAAGAAGTTTTCTTGCTACCTCAAACTTGTTTTTAACTGCGCTAGACAGCATTTCATTAATTTCTTTGGGTTTTGCAACAGAAGCCATGGAAAAAATTGTCTCTGCCGTGATTTTTTTATTTAAAGCAGCAGCGCTCTGCAATATATTTTCAGCTTTCCTGCAATCACCACCAGAAACTTCTACAAGTGCATCCTTTGCGTCTACATCAATTTCAATGCCTTCAGAAGAAGCAATCTTTTCAAAAATAGAAAAAAGTTCTTCCTTTTCGAGAGGTCTGAACCGGAAAACCGCGCACCTGGATTGTATAGGGTCGATGATCTTAGAAGAATAATTACAGCTTAAGATGAACCTTGTAGTTTGAGTATAATTCTCCATGGTTCTTCTTAAGGCCTGCTGCGCTTCTCTCGTTAATGCATCACATTCATCCAGATAGATTATCTTAAAAGGGACATCCCCAATTGCTCTAGTTCTTGCAAAATCCTTAACTTTGCTTCTTATAACATCAATCCCTCTTTCATCAGAGGCATTTAGCTCCAACACATTCGCGCGGAAGTTTTCTCCAAAAAGTTGCCTTGCAATCACAAAAGCAAGGGTTGTTTTTCCAACACCTGCCGGCCCCGAGAACAACAAATGAGGCATATTCTCCTGCTGGACAAATGCCTTTACTTTCTCAATTATTCCTTTTTGCCCTTTTACATCAGAAAAGTCTAAAGGGCGATACTTCTCAGTCCACATAGAACTAACTTTAGCCATAGTATATTGAAAAAAATAGAAGATTTAAAAAGTTATTGCTTAGATAATATCTTCTTCAGCAACTACCATGAAATCGCCGCTTGCAATAACTGCGCTGTAGGGAATCAAAATATTACCCTGCTTGTCCTTTTCAAGCTCTAGCTTTTCAGTATAAGCTGTTGGATTCCTTAGAGCGAGATGTATCAGTTCGCCTGACCTTGTCTCAAAAATAATGTCCCCTATTTCACCAAACCTTTTACCTGATTTGCTCACAATTGTTTTTCCAATGAGTTGCTTTGAGAATTTTTTTTCTTCTTCAGCCATGATTAACCACTCTTAAACTTATACTGCAGATAATAATTAAGTGGTATTTAAAGTTTTCTGTTGAAGACCCTCAATATATTGCGAATCGTGGCATTTTTTCTTTAGATTGCAATTATTGCATTTGCTTTCTTTTTTTGTAATTGGAGGGATTTCTTCGGAATTTAGTAAAAAATCAACCTTTTTTTTAATATTTATAACATCATCACGAAGAAAGGGATTCATATTAAGCTCCCTTATTCCACTATCTGAATAATAAATATACCCTTTTTTAACCTCAATTTGAAAATTTTTCTCCAAAAGCATCATACAGGATGCCAGTTGTATCCTTTGAGCGGGCCATATACCTTCAGAAGGCGGAAGGCCAGTTCTAAGAAGCAAAGGGAAAATGCCTTGTTCATAAATAAGGATTTGATCAATTTTGGTTTTAAGGCCCAAGTCTTCTGATTCAACAAAGTAATCAGACTTTATCTTTGGAGAAAGCGCTTCCCAAAGAGCTCGCCCAAATTTATTTTTTTCTTGTACAAAATCCCAAATCCATTTTACACGAGAAGTTAAGTCCAGAGAAATAACAGACCAAGCCCTTTTATAGATCTCATCAGGCTCAAAATTTTGCCTGATTATAGATTTTTTCTTTTCTATAATCGCCTGCTTAAGCCTTGCATCAAATTCTTTTTTGAACATTTTTTCTATGTCCGCTAAAGTGTTTTCAGGAGCTATCGAAGAAATTAGACGCATTTCATTAAAAGAAGAAAAAACAATATCCTTTATTTTGTTTACCAAGGCCTGCCCTCTTGGCGACTCAGATAAATTTAAAACCCTTTGAAGGTAGAGCTTTCTGGGGCAATACAAAAATGTCACAAGTAAACTTACAGGCATCATTAATATACTTAAAACTATCAATCTATAAAAAGCTTTATATATTTTTGCTTGAAAATGGGAGACATGGCGATCTTTAATGATGTTGAAAAACTTGTTGAAAATTTTAATAAGCCAATTGACTTTTCGTATTATAACACAGACGAGGTTACAAAACTGGTTGATTTTTCATCATCTATTGAAAAACTTGTTCATGGCGCCGTGTGGGAAAGCCCCTGGTTTAGAAAAGCTTTTTCACAAGAACCATATTCAGTTAATTTCAAAACGCTTTATGGTGATAGAAAAACCAGAATTTATAATGTGGCATTGTCTGAATTTGACCCGGTAATTCTTAAGAATTCTGAAGAAATTCTTTATATACCTCCCGGATATAAGAGAGATGAGCCATGGAAAAAAGATTACTTAGCAAGTTACACTAAGTTGCTTTTATTTTTATTAAACGATTAATACTAAAAGCTTCATAAATCATGATCATAAAGTCTTAGAAAATATCTCTTTCTGAAAACAAAATAAATAAAAAGCCCAAAACTTATCAAATTAAAATGGAGAGACTAAATCTTATTAAACAAGTAGGAGAAGAAATAAACACTGAAGAAGACCTTGAAAGACTGGTTAATGAAAAAAAAGATATAGTAGCTTACGATGGATTCGAGCCATCAGGAAAAGTTCATATAGCTTCTGCAGTGGTAAGAGCAATTAATATAAATAAGATGATTAAAGCAGGCTGTAAATTTAAAGTTCTAATCGCAGACTGGCATGCCTGGGCAAATAACAAGATGGGAGGAGATCTTGAGAAAATACAAACTGTTGGAAAGTATTTTATTGAAACCTGGAAAGCTGCAGGAGTTGACTTAGAAAACGTTGAGTTTATTTGGGCAAGCGATTTAGTAAAAGATGAAAAATACTGGGAAAAAGTTATGCAGGTTTCTATTAATTCGACCCTAAAAAGAATTACAAGATGTTCACAAATAATGGGAAGAAGCGAGAAAGATTCTTTAAGCGCGGCTCAAATTTTATACCCCTGCATGCAAGTTGCTGACATCTTCCATTTAGGTGCAGACATCTGCCAGCTAGGTATGGATCAAAGAAAGGTTAATATGCTGGCAAGAGAAGTGGGAGAAAAGATTGGATTTTACAAGCCAATTGTGGTAAGCCACCATATGCTAATGGGATTATTACAACCCTCTACACAAAGTAGCGATACAATCCAAAAGGCAATTGATATGAAGATGTCCAAATCAAATCCAGATTCTGCTATTTTCGTAAATGATGAAGAAACAGAAATTAATAGGAAGTTAAAAAAGGCATACTGCCCAGAAGGGACAGCTCTGGAAAATCCCGTATTAGAATATTGTAAATACATCATATTTGAAAAATTTGAAAAGTTTGTTGTAAACAGACCTGAAAAATTTGGAGGAGATATTGAATTTAAAACTTACGAAGGACTTGAAAAAGCATTCACAAATAAAGAGCTTCATCCTATGGACTTAAAGAAAGCTACAGCAGAGTACATCAATAAGATAATTGAGCCAATAAGAGAACACTTCAAAACAGATAAAAATGCAAAAGAGCTTTATGGAAAAGTTAAAAGTTATCAAGTAACTCGATAAAAAGTTAAGGAATAGTTTTATATACAATTAAGTTAATTATTTTCTTATGAGAATAGCAACCTTTCAAAAAGAACTTAGAAAAAGCAAGATTTCATGCGCGATAATTTCAGGTTTCTCGCAGGACCCGAATATAGAATATTTTTTAGGGAAGGGGCGGGATTCTTGTTTCCTTTTCATTCCACAAAAAGGAAACTGCACTTTATTGGCCCCGGAAATGAATGTCCCATACTTAAAGAAAGAATCCACTCTTAATGTTAAAGGCATAACTCACCCAATTGAGAAAAACATTGCAAACCTTGTAAAGAGGAAAAAAAGTGTGGGGGTCAATAAACAAGAAATGGTTGTTAGTGAATTTGAAGCGATAAAAAAAGGGCTTAATAAAAAGACCTTTTATGATGTTTCAAGCCAATTGAAAAAAACGAGAGCTGTAAAGAATAAAAAAGAAATAGCGATACTATCCAAAGCCTGCAAAATAACAGACAATATTATTCAAGAAACATTAAGCAAATTAAAAGAATTTGAGACAGAGGTGCAAGTAAAAAATTTCTTGATAAAAAGAACAATTGATTTTGGGTGCGATACTTCTTTTGAGCCATTGGTTGCATCAGGTAAAAACACGAGTTATGTTCATTATGAAAAAAGTAACGCTAAAATAAAAAAGGGTTTTTTCTACATTGATTTTGGAGTAGATTACAAGGGATATAAATCAGATATGACAAGAACTATTTATCTAGGAAATCCAAATAAAAAAGAAAAAGAGATTTATAATCTTTTGTTAAAAACGCAAAAAGAAACAATCGCGATGGCTGCGCCAGGCGTTAAATGCAGCACCCTTGACAAATTCGTAAGAAAAAGTCTTGGAAAGGTGCAAGAAAACTTTACGCATGCACTAGGGCATGGAGTGGGAATAGAAGTGCATGAAACTCCAACAATAAGCTCAGGAAGTGAAACAACATTAAAAGAAGGTATGACAATAACTATAGAACCCGGCATTTATTTTCCTGGAAAATATGGTATGAGGATTGAAGACACTCTCGTTATCACAAAAACAGGTGCAAGAGTTCTTACAAAAACAAATAAAGATTATATATAGGGGTAAAATTATGGATTTGAAAAAATTTGAAAAAGCAGTAGATTATTATTACAAAAGAATTGGCAACGTTAAAGGTAAATCCTTTTTTGTTGTTTTAAGGCTCGACGATGAAGACGCATTTTTTTCTATTGCTCCTCTTTCAAGAGCAATTCATGAAAAAGGCGGAGACATACATATAAATTGCTTTGACGGACATTCGCCTTTAACTGAATCAATGCTAAAAACCTGGAAGATACATAAAGATTATAAAGATAACAAAAAAACTGCTAGTACAAAAGCTTTTTCTCAATTTTTGAGCTTTGCAAATAAAAAGGCAGGAGAGAATCTTGAAAGAATTTTCAGAGCGCCAGACTACATCCTACGCACAGGTAAAGAAGGATTTACAGGAAGCCTCAACATTAAATACAAATGCGCATGGGTTAAAAAAAGAAAAGAAAAAACATTAGAAAAAACCTGCAGAGTTATTTGGGATCAAGTATATAACCTTAACAAAAAGGATAGAGTAGGTCTTGGTTTTGAAACAATCCCCTCAAAAAATAAACTTGACATGCCGCTTAAGGACTATCTCGACTCATACCTAATTATCAGTAAAATGCTAAAAGAGGCAAAAAAGATTGCAAAAGTGGTTACTCTTAACGCATCAACAAGCAGAGAAACAATGCTTCAAAATTCAGAGAAAATCGGAGATCTTAAAGCGACAATTATGGGTTGCCAATTAAGTAAAGATATTAATGAAGCTATATTCAAAAGATGGAAAAATCTTGCAAGATTTGTTGGCACAAGTAAGATTAAACAAAACACCGCAACCTTCTTTATAGCAGGAGGAGGGTATCCTGGTAGGCACGCATTTGGCGAACGTATAGGTTATCCGACACCCAATAAAAAAAGTAGATGGCAATCTCCGGCAGGAATAATATACCAATTGCCACACTCTCCACAAACAAAATATGACAATAGAGGACCAAAAGCAAGAGTTGGTTTTACTGACACACTCCCTGTTGAAATTTTTATTAAAACTAATAACATAGACTGGTTTAAAATGAAAGAGAGAAACGACATGCTTGCTAAAGTTGCAGAAAAGAGCAAAAAATTTGTCGTTAAATCTAATATAAGATCAAAACATAAAACAGAAGCTGAAATAGACCTTGTTAAAAAAGATAATAAAAAAAGAAAACCCTTAACTTCTGATGTTAATATAAGAAATCTTATTGATAAATCATTTTACAAATCCACTAGCATTAAAGCAGGAAACATGGGAAATGTCCCTGGTGGAGAGATGTTTGTAACTCCTGAAAAAGTAAGGGGGAAGATAGTAGGGGATGTTATAATAAACATTGACCAAAGCTATCGTCTTAAAGCCAGAAACCCATTCATAATAGAGTCTAGCAATTCAGGATATAAGGTGCTAAGGGGTCCAAAAAAAATAATTGATAAATTTAATAAAAAAAAGAGTGAAACAAAAAAGCTCATAAATAAACAAGCAAAAATAATGCCTAAAAGCCTAATACAGACAAAAAGAAAAAATTTCAATTCAATAGGAGAATTTGCAATAAACACAAATCCAAAAGCCCAAGTGTGCGATTATCTGATTGTAAATGAAAAAATCGCAAATATGATACACTTCGCAATGGGAAGCGGGTTTGAAGATGATAAAGCAACAGATTATCATTTTGATTTAGTAGTTGATGCCCCAAGACAGAAACTTGATATATTTGGTGTTGATGATGAGGGCAACAAGACATATGTGATGCAAAAAGGAAAACTGCTTGTCTAAAGAGATACGAAATATTTAAAAAACATCCACTCTTTCGCCCTTTCATGGACAGCGACTATGAAAAAGGACTGGAAAACAGGATGTCAGGAAAAAGTTCTGAGGAACAAGGAGTTAATGAATCACGTGTGGAATGGGAAAACAGAATTTTAAGAGAAACCATAAACCACCTTCAAAGCGAAATCAACAAGTACAGACAGCCGGCGTTGATGGTATGTGATGTTGTTGATGTTATTGACGATAAAGCAATAATCAAGACACCCAATGGAAACAGGTTCATGGTAAATATTTCTGGGGATTGTGAAAATATATCTTCAGGAGAAACTGTCTTGTGTGAACAAAAAAATCTTACAGTAATCAAGAAAGTTGATATGAGCAAACAATTCAATGTAGAGAGTTTTGTAATAATTGAAAAACCAAAATTGGATTGGGAAAATATTGGTGGTTTGCAGGAAAAGATCCAAGAAATTAAGGAAGTCGTTGAACTTCCATTAAAAAAGCCTGAGCTTTTCAATAGTGTAGGCATTAACCCGCCAAAAGGCGTTCTATTGCACGGCCCGCCTGGAACCGGGAAAACACTTTTAGCAAAAGCTGTCGCGTCATCCACACAATCTACTTTCATCGAGATTGTAGGCTCTGAGCTTGTGCAAAAGTTCATAGGAGAAGGCGCTAAACTTGTAAAGGAAGTCTTTCAACTTGCGCGTGAGAAAAAGCCTGCAGTTATTTTTATTGATGAAATAGATGCGTTAGCCGCAAAGCGTGTAGAGATGGGAACAAGCGGAGAAAGAGAAGTTCAAAGAACATTTATGCAGCTTTTAGCTGAGATTGACGGATTCAAGCCTCTTGGAAACATTAAGCTAATAGGTTGTACCAACAGAATTGACACACTTGATCCTGCTGTTTTAAGGCCCGGCCGGTTTGACAGGCTTTTAGAAGTTCCTTTGCCTAATACAGATGGAATAAAAGAGATATTCAAGATACACACAAAAAATATGAAAATGGACAAGAAAGTGGACTTTGATAAGATTTGCCAGAAACTTGAAGGGCTCTCCGGAGCAGAAGTTCAGGCCGTCACAACAGAGGCAGGTTATTTCGCAATAAGAGAAAATAGGGAAAAGTTAAAACAAGATGATTTCTTAAAAGCCATTGAAAAAGTAAAGAAAGAAGAAGAAGACCAAAGCTTCAAAAAAATGTTCGGTTGAATTTGTGCGGCACTACCCAGTTACTTCCGTTCATCATCGCTTTTGGCTCAGTGGGTGTTCACTAGGATCATTGTACCTTTACACTTTCAAAAGGCATAAACCTTGGTTCCTGATATTTTAGGAAAGTTATAAAGTTTTTCATGAAAACAACTAATTAAAGGTAACATTAAAGTGTTCAACAAATTTTTTTATTAGTAAACCCGAAAATCAAGACACACCCTAAAGGTTCTGGGTGAATGTTGGCCGCACCTAACAAAGTCTAACTTTTTGTACTTTAAACCTGCTGCTTTGCATGCTATTTTTACCTTTTCCTCTGCAAGATAAAAATCATCGGAATGCAAAAAATCATAGAAATGAATTATAGCGTTTTTCCTTGCAACAGAGAGTGCAAGGTCAAGAAAATCTTCTGCTGATTTCGGAAGAGGCATTAAAATCCGGTCGTATCTTTTTATAGTGTTTGAGATTTTATTTAGCCTCTTCCAGGACATAACCATTTCTTTAGGATTGTTTTCATCTTTGTTTAAGACTTCCGCAACCCCGCGCTTTACATACGGCAAGATTTTATCAAAATTAACTTCACCAAACCCAAGGGGAAAAGAGTGTCTTTCATGAGCAATTTTTTCTCTTACACCCATAAACTTTGCGTCAGCAAGATGATAATATGTGTTTTCAGGAAATTTCTTAAAGCTTTCATAGAAAGCTTCCTTTGAACGCGAGTAAAGATAAAGATGGGCAACATCAACACATAAGTTGAAAGATAATCTCTTGGAAGCATTTATAACAGTAGAAGGATTTGCAAAGGGACCAAACATAATGTTTTCAAGAAAAAGATGCTTAAACTTATGATTTTGAAAAAAGCGATAAATGTTTTTCAGAGTATGCTTGTAAGTTTTCCCTTTATAGCTTCGCTCTTTTTTTGTAAATGAATAGGGGTGTCCTACAAAACCTTTTAGCTTATATTTTTGGCATAATTTTTCAAGAAGAGAAAAACATTCCTTTGTACTTTCTATTATTTCGGGAATATCGCTTGCAGGGGCAACTTCAAGGCCTTTGTAGACCAGCGGGACATGCAATACTACTTCAAGGCCTTTGTTTGCCAGGCTTGAAATTGTCTTTTCAAATTCTTCAAAATTGTTCTCTAAATCCCCTTTGCCAATGTGGATCTCTATTAGCTCAGGAAGGTTTGAAAGTTTTATATTGAGCTGGTTTTTTTTCCAGCTTGATTTTAAGCCAATTTTGGCTTTCGCAGTAAGATTTGGTAAGACTTTTCTTACATCCCCCTTATGGAATTGCACATTGTTTAATTTGTTTTTTTTCTTATTGAGTTGTGCGATTTTATGTGCTTTTGGGTTCGCTTCTATTGTTGTTATATTCCTTGGGGTTTTATTACGTGAAATTACTGCAGGATATGGGCCAACACCCGAAAACATAACCAAAATATTTTCGCCATTCTTTACTTGTTGCATAATCCGTTTTCTCTCAGTAGATAAGCGTGGAGAAAAGTACGAATTTTCAACATCCACATAAATAAAAGAATTATTCTCTTTATGTAGGCCTATCCTTTTGTCTTCGCCTGCCAAAAAGGCCATCTTTTGTTTTCTAAACTTCCCACTATGATCGCCTGCTTTTTTTAATATAGTTTTTATATTTTTATGAAGGCCAAGAAGAGTTTCGGCGATTCTTTTTTCTTTATCTTTGAATTCATCATCTATCTCAAGAATCGCGATATCTCCTACAACATCGTAAGCAGTCTTCAAGCGCGAGAGCTCATCCTCAGTCATAAATTCTGATAATTTTTCTCTAAGTAAGTTTTTTCTCATATGGATTGAGTGTCACACCATTACTTATTTAAAGTTTTAGAAAAAGTCTCCAAGGCCTTTTTGATGCCTGCTACCTGTGCTTTTTTCAAGCTTTTCAAGCTGCAAATTAACTCTCTCTTCACTAAACTCATACTCTTTGCAAAGCATCTCTTGTATTTTTGGAGTATCAGGATGATTCCAAGAAAGATCATAATCATCAGTTACAGGTATTCTTCTCAAGGTATTGAAAACTTCTTGCCAGCTAAAAGGAAAGTACTCTTCCCATTTAGCTTCTTTAAATAAGCCATCGTAATCATCTCCATATTTTTTTATCAACTTGAGGGCTTTAGATGGGCCAATGCCTTTTATACCACCATAATTAAAATCTGTGCCAATGAGAATTCCAAGGATCATTAGTTTTTCGTTGTCTACTCCTAAATTATTAAGTATTTTATCAAGCCAAAGAATCTCTGGATTAGTTTTTGTATAAGAAGGCGAGCCGGCTCTTTTTTTCTTTCCTGAAATTGAAAGATTCCTTATGATTCGTGGACTTGCAAACATTAAGGCATCAAAATCCTGTGAAACAGTTGCATAGGCAGCACCTTTTTTAGACATGTATGCCGCCTGAGCTTCACCCTCGCTTGGTGCCTGTACAACAGGAATGCCCATTAAATCAACTAAACGCTTAGCTTCTTGAATCATCTCTGGTGTTAATCTGGCTGTTCTTGAAGCGTATTTTTTCATTGCTGCAATATCTTTTTTTTCTTTTGCTTTTTCATACTCTTTTTGCGCTTTCCTTTTTAATTCTGCTCTTCTTTCAATTTCCTTTTTTTTAAGTTCAGGAGGCTCTCCATCAAAAACAAAAACAAGCTTTATTTTCTTTTGCAAAAGATTAGTTGTTCTATAAAAAAGCCCATTCAAATGACTTGTCACTTCTCCCTTGCTATTTTTGAGTGGCGTTCCATCAGATTGGCGGATTGTTGAAAAAAATTGATACAAAATGTTGTAAGCATCAACCGCCAAAACCTTACCACTAAGCTCATCTATTGAAATTTCATCAGCCTTTACAAAGTCCTTTAATTGAAGCCCCATTTACTTCACTCTTATGCTAAAATCATCTGTTGAGTACTCTTCCCATTTGTGGCCTATGTCTCTTTTAACAACCAGATTGAAATAATAACTTCCCTTTTTTGTTTCTTCGCCAGGAGCAATATACTCACCAACAGTAATTCCAACAGGTATCATTTTTTTCTCATAAGAACCTAATTCAACTACAGGAAAATCGTTTTTTGAGAACCAATCCAGAATTGTTTTTTCATTAACAGAAATCGGGCTGTTTGTTGTGTCCCTGGCCCTTACAAATTCAACACTAAAGCTAAAATTTAAAGTGTCTTTATAATCATTGTTTGTAATTCCATAAGCATAAACAATTGTTTCTCCAACATATAACCCTGCAGGATGAGCGTTTACTAAAAATTCGGAAGTTGTTCCCTTTGTAAGCTTATCATCAAGATTGCTTTTTTGCTCTTTAGACAATGTATACTCTTCGTCTTCTTGGCTTGATTCTTTTGAACAAGGCTTACAAACCCCTCCGCAATCTACACCTTCCTCGTTTTGGTTTTTCATCCCATCCTGACATGAGGGAGCTTTGCATACGCCACTTTCACAATAACCGCTAAGACAATCTGAATCTTTTTTGCATTGTTTGCCTTCTTTGCATCCTTTGCAATTTCCACCACAATCAATGTCAGTTTCTTCCTGATTTTTTATGTCATCAAAACAAGATACTCCTGTTTTAGTTTCCTGCTCGATTTCATCCCCTATATTTGATTGAGAAGTTTCTTTACTATTCTCAAGGTCACCCGTTTCTTGGGTATTTTGTTGACAAGCCAATAAAAATAAACACATAATCAAAAGCACATAAATATTTTTTTTCATATTTTCACCCTTTCTTTATTTCTGCTTTAGTAAAAGGCAATAGCTAATACTAAAACTATATTTACCCCTATTTATATTACACACAAACATCGAATTACTTATTAATAAACATAACTCAATTAAATATTTTTTACTTTTACACCTGGAAAATCTGATTCAAGTGAGTTTTCTGCTTTTTTTGTAAGGTCCCCTGTAGTAAGCAATAGCGCCGGCAAATCTTTTCTTTTAGCTGCAAGATAGATGTTTGCCAAATCATTTTCGTTTAGTTTCTTCTTTGATTTGGCCCGGCAAAAATACCTTAGCTCACCTATGGCTGAAGGCACAATTACCTCATACTCAATTTCTTGGTTTTTCCTTATTTGATGAGAATTTTTTATTTTTATACCTGTTTTTTTGCAATATGATTTTACCTGCATGTGAAGGTTACATTCAGGCTCTGAATCATCAAGACTGCTTTGAACTTCTTGTTTTTCGTTTTCTTGCGCCATATTTTGAGTGGGGGTTGGTGGTTGTTTTGTGTCTTCTGATTGTCCTTTTTCCTCTCTTGCCTCATCGTTTTCAGGCATTGGCTCGTTCGGCTTTTCTTGTGCAACGGGTTCAGGAGCATGGTTGTTCTCTGCAGGCGGTTCATCTTCTTTTTTCCCATATAATCTTTCACTGATTTTTTCCTTTATTGACTCTAGAGGCGTCAAATACCATCGCCAGAAAAGCTCTTCATTATCTCCGGCTGAGACCTTAACAGGCACTGCAAAATCAGTTATTGTCCTTAAAGAGACTCTCAAAAGGGGTGTTAAGTCCCTATCATACAAAACACCTCTTTGTTTTAATAACTCGTACGCTTCTTTATCCTTCTCGTTAAGATGGTCTGAATAATCCTGTAGCTTGTGTCTTTGTTCATATAGATAATAAAGCGGGCTTGCACCCAATTTTAATTTTGAAAAATATATCTCTTTAGCTTTTGCAAGCTCAGATAGCATTGCGCCTATAATAAAGGAGCTTTCACCAAAATAGTTTGCAATCTGAGTTGGCACAGAAGGGCCATTAGCTCTTATAAATTCTATTATTTTTTGTTTTTCGACCATCTTTTAGAAATTAGGGCCTTATCCATCTTGATTCCCAATAACTTACGTCATCTTCTGCATCAACAACCCCTAAAAGGAGGCGTTTTTTGGTAGAATGCGCAACCCTGTTTTTTGCGCTAAATTCGTACCAAGTCAAGCTTGAGGACTCATGCACTGGAAAAACAATCCATTTAGCGTGGTCGTCTCCTGGTTTAATCCCGCGGTCATAGACCCTGAAGTCACCGCCAAATTTCAAAGCGGTCTTTATTACATATCCTCTGTCTCTTAAATTCCTGAACACTACGTATCTTGTCCAGAAATTTACTTCTCTTCTTTGCACCCTTTTGACAAAAGACTCTTGAGTGACTTCTTTGTTTCTGCTATCAAACACAATAATTTTGTTCTTTTGAAGCAAATAAAACGCTTCAACGAAAGACAAGCTCACATTTTTATTATTGACAACTTTTCCAAAAACATTGCGATTAAACAAGTCCCTGGCGGAATCGCTGTCTTCTGTTATCACATTCTCTTTTGTGAGGGTTGCAACAGGTATCTTTGAGTTCATAATCTTACCGAAAGGTCAGATGTATTTAAAACTTTTTGATTGTTTTTTATTTTTTTTCTATATAGAAAATAAATTACATACCATAATAATTAAATAAGTAAGTACAAAACAAAAACTATGCAAATTATATTTTTAGGAACATCTGCAATGGTTCCAACAAAAGAGAGAAATCATTTTTCGTTCTATTTAAAATACAAAAACGAAGGAATGTTATTTGACTGTGGGGAGGGAACGCAAAGACAACTAAGAATTGCCAGGATTAAACCTTCAAAAATAACAAAGATTTTTATAACACATTTTCATGGAGACCATATATTGGGCCTGCCGGGGTTACTTCAGACTCTTTCTGCTTCACAGTATGACGCAAAATTAAGAATATACGGGCCCCATGGACTAAATAACGTTATAAAGAAGATAAAAGATTTATTTATTTTTGACAATAGACTAGATATAGAAATTAATGAAATAGGCGAGGGCGAATTTTTAAAAACAGATGAGTTTAGTGTTGAATGCTTTGACCTTAAACACGGGGTTAAATGCCTGGGTTATAGATTTACAGAAAAAGATCGTTTAAGAATTGACCTTACTAAAGCCAAAAAATTTGGTCTTAAACAAGGACCGAAATTAGGGAAACTTCAACAAAACATCCCAGTAAAAATTGAAGGCAAAACCATAAGTCCAAAAGACGTTACATATAATGTAAGAGGTAAAAAAATTGGATTTATTGCTGATACAAAGATGACAGAAAATGTAAATAAAATTGCTAAGGATGTTGACCTTTTAATATCTGAATCAACCCTTATCTCAAAACACAAGCAACAAGCAGAAGAGTTTAATCATTTTACAAGCAGAGAAGCTGCAACCATAGCTAAAGAGAATAACGCCAAGAAACTTATATTAACCCACATTTCTCAAAGGTATAAAAACCCCCAAGTACTCCTCGACGATGCCAAAGACATATTTGAAGATACCTTTGTTGCAGAAGATTTTATGAAAATAAAAATATAAATCATTATCTTTTGCTTGCAAGCTTTATATCTCCCGCCTTAACTGTCTTTCGGCCCGCATGCATTGCGAATTTGGTTGCATCTGTTGCAATATCTTCTGCAATGTCTTCTATTACATTTTTTAAAGCGGATTTTGCTTTATCTGAAACCCTGTCTGCACCAGCATTTTTCATTATTTTTTCCATAGCTGCTAAAGGAATAAGTCTTTTTGACATATCAATCACCCTATATACTTTTAATTATGTTCTAATAATATATTTATTTAAATGTTTTGTTTTAGGTAATTTTATAAAAGTTAATTTCTTTATTCTTTGTATGGGGAGAAAAAGCAAAGGGATTAGCGCAGAAAGAGACCTAATTCATCGATTTTGGCAAACAGGGGTATGGGTAGCACACAGGATAGCGGGTTCTGGAAGCAGTAGATACCCAAGCCCCGATATTATAGCAAGTAATAATTTAAGAAAAATCGCTATAGAGTGTAAGACTTCTAAAGAAAAAAAGGTTTATATACAAAAGCAAGAAATTGATGAATTAAAAAAATTCGGGCAAATGTTTGGAGCTGAAAGCTGGACAGCTGTAAAATTTAATGGACAACCCTGGTTTTTTATAACTTTAGAAGACTTAGAAGAAAAACAAACAACCTATTGCGTGACTTTAGAAAGCGCAAAATCAATTGGGCTTTTGTTTGAAGAAATGATTTAAGAGATAAATGGATAACTTTTTGAGACAAGGTCGGGAAATACTTCTGGGCGATATACTCCTAATTCAGAAATAACCCCCGTTACTTTCTGCGGATTTATTGCCTCAAAAGCAGGATTATAGATTTTTATGTTCTTACTTGCCCTGTTCCATACTTCGGACCTTTTTCTGTGTTCAATTACTTCATCAAATCCATGGAGAGTTATTGGGTCAAATTTCCAGGAATTTATACAAAAAAAGATAGGGATATCATATTTTTGAGCAAGCTCTACAAAAACTGCCGTTCCAGTTTTATTAATAATGCGTCCATCTGATTGGATTGCATCTCCACCAAAAAAACAGATGTCAGCCTTTTTCAAAGCAAAAATCGCAGCAGAATCTGTATAATGTGTTACATCAATACCTTTCTCTACTAATTCTTTAGATGTTTTTCTTCCCTGAAAAAGCGGTCTAGTTTCGGTATTATGAACACTAAAATTAGTTTTGTTAGAATGAGCTTTTTTTAATATAGAAACTACAGTCGAGGAATGACAGTGGGTAAAAACAACAGAATTATCCTTTATTTTATTTATTGCATATGCAACGATCTTTTCACGGGAATTTGTAAAATGAAAATTCACTTCATCAATCTTTTCGTTTACTCTCTTAGAAAGCTTTTCTGCAGTAAATTCTTTATCCAGGTTATGCAAAATAAATCTTATTGAATTTCTCATAGCCGGCTCTGTTGGTCTTGTTCTAATAAGTTCAGCTGAAGCTCTTTTTAATTCTGAAAGCAAAGTTGGGGCCGTTCTTGCTTTTGACTTTTTTAGAATAATTCTTAGCCCATTTGCGGCTTCTTTAGCAACGCTTTCTGCTCCCTGAATTTTCAAGGCTTTTATATCTCTTAATAACTTTTTAAACTCCATTCTAATTCCAATAAAAAAATAATTA
>JBNJGV010000027.1:0-19774 GCA_051819785.1 Nanobdellota archaeon
CGTTCGGGTCACTTAACAAGGGATAAAAGACTCCGCCTTGCAGGCTCCGTCCAAATTTTCTCCGCTACGCTACGAAAACTTCTTTTATCCCCGATGTTAGATACAATAAACCACAGAGCCTTTTTCCCGAAAGTTTTAAATTATAATCAAATATAACTAAAATTATGAATATCAAAGAAATATTTAAACCATCTAAATTAAAAATTATTGCTAGCGTTATAACATTATTTATTTCTATCATTCATATAATATATCCGAGCACGAGAAGTTGTTGTGCAGGTGGATTAATTTGTAAGGATCATACAGCTTCCCACCATCATGTAACCAATCTATTTCCAGGATCTTTTTGTTGTCAAATATGTGCTACAAATATTGAGTTGATTGGAGGTTATATTTATTTAATATTCATATATATAATCATTCCAATTATTATAATTTATAGTATGATTTCATTTATTGAATTTTTAATTAAAAAAAATAAAATCTTTGTAATAATATCATCCATAGTTAATTTAGCTTTACTTGGATTTGCATTATTTGTTCTAATGAATGAGATAAGTATTGGTTTATTCTTAACATTATTCCCTTTAGCAATTGGTTTAATAACGTTTTTCATTGTTAAAAAAGCTAAAAACTTTGAATTAATGAGGGCATTAAAATATTTTAATATGGCATATTTTGCTTCTTTTGTTTTGCCAATTGGAATTTTTGTACTATACCTAATTTTCTTTGGTGTCCGAATATTGCATTGAAAATTGCAGGAAATAGGCAATCAAAATGTTTTCGTTCTATAGAAACAATTATGGTAAAATTTGGAGTACAATTTTTTAGTTAAAAAAGCAAAGTTCATTTTTAGAATCACCAGTATATGTACAAGGGGTTGCAACTCATAGATGTAATTATTCTTGTGAACATTGTGGAACAGATGCAGGCAAGGCTCTCTGTAATGAATTAAACACAAAAGAAGCTATGCAATTAATTTCTGAAATGGGTCAAATGGGTGTGAAATATCTTTCTGTAACTGGAGGAGAACCATTACTTAGAAAAGACTTATTTGAAATTCTTTCTCATGCAAAAAAACTAGGAATAAAAGTTGGTTTTGTTACTCATGGAGGTTTAGTTACCAATTACAAAAAACAAATAAAAAATCTTAAACCTTTTTCAATGATGGTGAGTATTGATGGGCTAAAAGAAACACATAATAAACCAAGAGGAGATAATGCTAATTTTGATAAATCAATAGAAATCATCAAATATTTTAAATCTGTAGGAGTTCCAAGAGTTAGCATTTCAACAACTGTTAACCAAAGAAATTTTAAGGATTTAGAAGAATTAAAAAAAATAGTTTTTCAATCAGGTGCAAATCATTGGAGAATTAATTTAGCAATTCCTGAAGGTAGAGCAAAAAATAAAGAATGGATGTACTTAAATGAAAAACAAATAAAAGAATTATTTAACTTTATTAGGGGGAATAATAAGAAATTTGAAATTGAAATTTGTGAAGGTGCAGGTTACCTTGGAGACTGGGATAAGAAATTAAGAAAAACTCCATTTTTTTGTGGTTGTGGATGGACTACTTGTACAATTATGGCAGATGGAACTATAATGGGTTGCCCAATCTTTGAAAATCAAGAAAAGCATAGTGAAGGCAATATTAGAGATACTAGCTTTAAAGATATTTGGGAAAATAAATTTAAAAGATTTAGAAATCTAGAATTGCCTGATGATTGTAATTCTTGCAAACACCTTAATGCTTGTAGAGGTGGCTGTTGGATGATGAGAATATTTGATGCTCATTGCCTAAAAGAGGTTAGGGAAAATAAAAAACCAAAATAAACGAGATTGCCCCTTAATGAATTAATAAAAAGGAGCTTCGCTCTAGATAAAAAGAAATTGTCCACTTAATTCTTGTCCTTTATGCACTAAGAAATCAAAGATTTCTTGTGTCCCAAAAATTTACAATTTTTGAGGATATAACTTCGTTCATTGGAATGGACGCCTCTCAAAATTACTCTCACTTTTCGTTCGGGAACGTTGCACTCGTTCACCCAAATTTTGCCTACGGCAAAACTTCCCTTAAGCCCGATGTTATGTCTAATTTTATTTTAAGCCCTTATAAAACAAAAAATTTATATATATGGCCACTTATATAGTCATTATGGCAACAACAATATCAGTAAGTCAAGAATTACTCTCAAAACTAAAAGAGAGAAAAATGTATGACAAAGAATCCTACGAAGAAATAATTTGGGATGCTTTAGAAGATTCTATGGAATTATCTGAAGAAACAAAAAAAAGAATCAAACTAGCTGAAGAAGACATTAAAGCAGGCAGAGTATATTCTCTTGAAAATGTCAAAAAGGAATTAGGAATATAAAATGTTTGATCTTTTTTTTACATCAGAATCTAAGAAATTCCTAAAGAAACTAAATGAAAGAGATTCTAAAAGAATTATTTCTACATTAGAAAGATGTAGAATCAGACCACATTCTCACGTTAAAAAATTAGTTTCCTCTCCATATTTTAGATTACGGGTCGGAGATTATAGAGTAATTCTTGACATTAAATCAGGTAAACTTTTAATTATTATTGTTGAGATAGGACATAGAAAAAATATTTACAAATAAAGGGCTTAAAATAAAACTCTGCGGGTTTCGGCTTCGCCGACCGTTGCACTAACCCTTGGTCTCTTCGAGACAGACATAACAAGGATTTAGAGATTCCACCTTGCAGGCTCCACTCAAATTTTTGCTTCACAAAAAACCACTTGCAGTTATCCCTCGGTCACTTTTTCTATTTTTAAAGAAGGGGCAAGAAAACAATTAAAAACACAATTTTTATATACAAGTTAGTATTATTTAGTTATTAATTAATAAATATTGGTGATTAATATGTCGTTAAGTGCAGAATATCCAAAATGGGAGCATTCCCCAACCCTAAACACTGTCATCATGGTAGAGGGAACTCTAAGAAACATGGATGAAAGCGTTATTAGTATAGCTGATTTAAAGAAGATTCTTCCAAAACAAGTTAATCATAATACTTTAAAGATAATTCTTGAGTATTTGGAAAAAAGCAATAAAATCGCCGTAAGCATGAAAGGTATCACTTGGATTCATAATTCAAATGCAAACCTTAAAGAAGCAATAAGTACAGGTCTTGAATTATGAAGTCAGTAAAAATAATATTATCTCCCGAGGCGGAAAGAAGTGTATAATTTTTTAATAGCTGAATCCCCTAATTCCAAGACTGAAAGTTCTATACTTAATGCTTTTAATAAGAAAAAAGATTTGATTAAATCAAACCCTCATTATGGTGATCCAATTGCTAAGCGATTGATTCCTAAGGAATATTCTATTAAATATGGCGTAACTAATTTGTTTAGAGTTGAACTTCCAAATTTTTGGAGAATGCTCTACACTTTAACGAATGATGAGTCTGAAGTAAACATCATAGGATTTGTTCTTGATATTATTGATCATAAAGAATACAATAAAAAGTTTGGTTACAAAAACAAATAGTTTTCTTGCCCTCTATGTATATTTGAAAGGTTCTTCGAACTCGATGAACGAAAAATGCCCTCCGTCATACGCTTCGGGGGCGCTGCGCTTAAAATTCTTCGAATTTTACCATCATTTAACAAGGATTTAGAGATTCCGCCTTGCAGACTCCATCCAAATTTTTTGCTACGCAAAAAACTTCCCTTAACACCGATGTTATATTCCGATGTTTCATGAGCTAAAAGAAAGAAGGGACAGTTTTCCTATCAAAGTTTCTTTTAAAAGATGGATTCAAAGAATTCTACTATTTTTTTAGTTTTTATGACTTGAACCTCTGTTTGTTTATCAAAGTCAGTATCATTTGACCATAAAAATGAATTTTCAATACTTAATTTTGCAGCTACAAATGGTACGTCATCTGGATCAATGTTTAACATTATATTTTTGGCTTCATCAAGATTTGAGATTATTTGTTCATCAGGTATTAGATTTACATATTTTAATAAACTCGTTATTAAATTAGTATATTCTCCTTCACTAAGTTTAGATTTCTTAATAACAAAATCTTTGTATTTACGTACTTCATGAAACGACATTTCAGGATAATAAAATTCCCATCCAGATTTCATAAGGATTTTTCTAGTTGAAGAATTTTTTATCAATGCTGAAAGAAACACATTAGTATCTATGATTATCTTCATTTTAGTCCTAACTTTTTAGCTACATTACCATCGATGATTTCAGAGATTTTATCAACATCTGTTTCTGTCAATTTACTCTTATTTGTTAATCTATCCATCATATCTAATGTATTTATCTTTTCAGTGATTGTTTTTCTAATTACTTCACTCCATCGAATCTCAGAATGTTTTTTCATCCTATCATGCAAGTCATTTGGTATTGATAATGTTACATTTCCCATATTTATCACCTATGTGCTTAGATGTGTTTACACATATATAAATGTTACGGAAAACTGCCCTCAAACACAATTCTATATATCACTTCGTGCTGGAAGGAACGCCCTTGGAAAAAACGTTTCGGACCAAATTTTTCCACACTTGTGTATGGAAAAAGAACTTAAAAGAGCTTAAAGGGTTCATTAGTCGTTCTCCAGGCTCACCATTCCATTCTCCCAGGTTTTGGCTACGCAAAAAACTCTTATAAGGCCTGTTTTATATTCAATTTAGAATAAAACCCTATCCATAGATAATTACACCAATAATAATTATAAAGTTTACCAATAGCCACATAATATTAAGAACAATTATTGCTTTTGCTTTATGTACAATTCCATAAATAAGCATCACAACACAAGATATATTATATAAAACCCACATACTAAGAGAAACACCAGTTGCCATTTTAAAAAAATAAATTTTAAAAATTTGAGGCAATGTTGTTAAAGGCATTGCAATCGAATTAATCATAGCTAAAGTATCAATAAATCTTACTTTAGAATTTGGATGTGGAAATTCTTGTTTATCTTTATGAATTCTTTTTCTTTGGTGTATATGATGTTCTCCATGCGGCATGATTAATTAATTACATATATAATTAATAAATTTAACGGGTTTTATTCTGAGCTTTGATTTTCCCCTTCGGCATCATTGAGCTAAAATTCCGTTGGATGATTTTAACAAAAACCCGACTCCGTATTCAATATATTTGTTAAGCAAAAAGATATTTAAACATAAAACATTATTTTCTTATCATTATGATTATTGAATTTGATAAAGAAGTTTACAAAACCGAACAAACAATTTATCAAGGACAAATTAGTTTTGGATACCATACCCAATCAACTTATTTAGGTAGTTGTATAAGTATTATTTTATTTTCTAAAGAATTTAAGATTGGTGGTCTTTCCCACATAGTAGGCCACAAAACGAAAATAGGTAATTATAATCTTCCTAATGAAGTAATAGAACAATTTCAAGCCTATAGAACGGAATATAGAATTAAAGACCCTTATTATTTTATAGTAGGAGGTTCAAACTCCTGTAAACAAATATTAGAAATGACAAAAAAAGAGTTACAAAAAAACGAGATAAAATATTCTCTCGGCGATGTACTTGGAAAATATCATAGAAAAGTTAGTTTAATTCCTAAAAAATCCAAAATAAAAATATACAAAAAGAGATTATATGCTTTTTCTTAATTTTACACCAATTACATTTAAAATTTTTTATATTTTTCAAAACCCTAAACTCTTAGAAATTTTTTGCCTTTGACAAAAACTTCTCTTCACCAAGATTCAAAAAAAAACTAAAAAATAGCTAAAAAACATTTCTAAAAGATAGATAAACGAAAACAATATATATTTACGACACTTTAATTATTAATATGAAAAATATTTCACTAAAAATTCTTGCAGCATTAGCTTATATTGCCATGGTTATTGTGAATTTTTTAGCAAACAGCCTGCCAATTAATAATCGCTCTACTGGTGCAATTTCTGATGCATACCCGAATCTCTTTGCTCCTGCTGGTCTGACATTTTCTATTTGGGGCCTGATCTACCTTCTGCTTGCAGGATATTTAATCTATCAATTCATATCAAAGAGCAATAAAAAAAAAGAAGCGCTTTTGAAAAAAATTAACATCCTTTTTATTGGCACCTCACTTGCAAACCTCTCCTGGATTTTCGCCTGGCATTATGATTTTATAGGATTGTCTGTACTAATTATGGCAGCACTGCTTATAATGCTTATAAAGATTTCTGACATTCTCCGCGTTAAGAAAATAAAACCGCTGGACAAACTATTTATTTTAACACCCTTTAGCGTTTACTTCGGCTGGATCACAATCGCGGCTATTGCCAACATAACTGTATTTTTAGTGAGTATAGGATTGAATGGATTGGGAACTGCTGGCATTGTCTGGACAATCATTGTTTTACTGGTTGGAACATTGATAGGGATTTTACGCATGCTTAAAGATAAAAATATTGCATATGGTTTAGTATTAATCTGGGCATATCTTGGAATACTCATTAAACACACATCTGCTAGTGGTTTTGCTAAGCAATATCCAAGCGTTATTATAACTGTGATAGTATGCTTGATTTTATTTGGATTTTTTGTGGGTCGGCTTGTATACCAAAATAATTTAACCGCTAACCAAAATCATTAAGGCTTCTTACTTTCATGAAAATTAAATTTTTATAAAATAAACATCCATTCAGACGAAATATCTAACTTAATTTTTATTTTTATGCATCGCATTAGCCAATTTGAAAGGAACGCCACTCAAAATAAATTTTAATTTTCCCTCCGACATCATTGCACTAAAAAATCGAATAATTCTTGCACAAGAAAATTTACAATTTTTGAGAAGAAACAAAAAGAAAGAGAGTTTGTTTTTACACAAAGTCAAAATAAATAAGAAAACTATTTAAATGAATAAAACAATTAACTTCTGTGAAAAAGATATTAATATATATATTATTTTTAGCTTTAATTTCTTCAATAGCATTAGCTGAAACAAATGAAATAACAACCAATGGTTTTGACCCATATGTGAAGATATATTACCCTGATACAATTCCTGCAGGCGAGCCTTTCGATCTCAAGATTGATTTTGTGGATAGAAAAATAGCAAAGAATTTTGAATCGCTCCGTTTCACATTTACTCCTCCTTTAGAATATGTTTACGGTGAAAAAGAATACCCGTATCCCATAGAATATCAGGTGAATAAGTATGGGGGTGGCAGATTTGCAGTTAAGTATAATGGAGAAAAGTCCATGACACTGCCAGTAGTGAATAGAGGCAGAAGCACAAGTGCAACTATTGAGATGCATAATCCTAAAGAAGACCTGAAAATCTATGATGAAACAAGACTTAGGTTTGAATCTATACCATACGAGGAAAGCTTGCAGGGAATTCCTGAAGGGTTTAAGGAAGTGGATGGAGAAGTTTTTGATTATAAAAAAGAGTCTGAGACTGAGAAAGCAGGATTCGTAATAGAAACTCTGTTTATTCCATTTTCACCAAGGAGTATTGTAATCCCTACAGATGAACTGCTCACTTTTAAAATTTATAATTTTTTTACAATTCATTCAAACTGGAGAAATTATGATAATTCCGATAAAACTGAAACGTATGAGTTCGAGTCTGAAGGTAAAGATGGGAAAATATATTATAAATGTTGGATATATGATAATTCAAATGACCATCTTAAAACTGAAGAATACACACTAGAATGTAATTATGCAGGTATATTGATAAAAGATTATGGTGTTGTTGGAATAGATGGTAAGGCAAAAATAAATAAAATTCCAGACAAGACCACACTACAAACAAAAGAAGAATACTACAGAAATTTAATTAAAAATATCCTTATAAGACATAAACAAACACAAAAAAATTCTGTTGAAAAAGTAAAAATAGAAGAAAGAACTGACCTTTGCGGTGAATGCAAGGAAGGCTATGTCTGCGGAGCTTGTGGAGAGTGTATAAGAGAAACAAAAGCTTATGATCCAAAAAGAGTCAAGACAAAAGTAGAACTCGATATTGAGAACAATAACGAAAAAATACTAGACACTATTGAATCTAACCTTGCATTTAGAGTAATTCCTGAAATTGAAATCACCTATGGAGATGAAAAGGTGGATTACTGCAGCCTGAAAGCTCCAGGTCTTTCTATGGAAATAAAAGGAAAACGATTAGAAAATGATTCTTACAGCGGGTTCACATCAGGATTCCCGACAGACGAACGTGAAGAAGAATCCGATTGCGAAGTTGATTTTCAGGAGCCAAAATGCGTCTTCATTGTCAGCCCAAGTGATGAGAAAAAGTTTTTCAAAGAAGCAGAGGAAAATGTTGAACAATATCAATTCACTGCTTCAATCAAAGAAAAAGATATCAAGGAAAAAGCCAAAGTCACACTTGTACCACCAAAAAAATTTGAGCTGGAACTTGACTCGAAAGGAGTGCAGGTCCAACAAGGCAACATGAAAGTGCTTGAGATAACAGCAAAGGGTGGCACAACTGAGAACATAATCATAAAAGCAACTCTGATGGGGCCTGGAAAAGTTGGGCTTTCTTCAAAGAATATAAAGAGAGAATGGGTTATTGACAGCATCAGGGAAGGAGAAATACTCAAGCTTGGTTACAGGGCGCCTTCGATGGGCAATTTTGACATAGGACAAGAGCTGGCATCCTTGTCAATGGTTGACTTGCAGAAGCAGGCAGCAAAGCAGATTGCAATCGATGCAGTGACATCTTATGCAGGAGATTATGTAGGAGAAATTGATGACTTGGCTGACGCAGGAAGGATAACAAAAGAAGCAGGCCATGTTGCAAAAGAGTATAAAGCGATAGATGGTGTAAGGAACCTTAAAGGAGTCCATGATTCAGTAACTGGAACAGCCGATGAAGTTGGAGATGCTAGCCGTATCAATGAAGGCAAAAAGGATGCTACATGGGCAGAAAGGGCTGCTGACGTAGGAATAGTCGGAATCTCTGCAGCGCAGACTGCAGTCAGCACACTATCATTCTACCCGGAAAAGATACCTTATGTAGGAAAATTATCCGCAGGTTTCAATTCTGCATTCAGCGCAGCAACAAACATATGGAAAGCAAACCTCCAATACATTTCAAAATCTGAGAAAATAAGCCGAGCCCAGGAATTATATTACCCTGTTGCAATACTTGTGACCGCGCAGGATATTTCAGGATGGACAACCCAAGAAATGCAGATATTCAAGATAGCATACCACAAAATAAAATGAGACAAATAAAAATATTCATATTAGTTATAATAATAATCCTTACTTCAACCATTTGCTCTGCAAGCCCGCTTGAAGAAGCAAAACAGGTGATCGATGATTACTACAAATACTCAATGGAAAAGGATGTTGATTCTTATGCAGCACTGTTTGATCAAGAGTATCTAAATAGCATATATGGAAAGGATAATAAAGAGCTTTTCAAAGAGATTTTCAGCTATTTTCAGATAAAAAATTATGATATTGATTATCAATATTATACAGAATCTGATGAATCGATGACAGTTTTTTTTAATATAAAAAGCACTACAGTGATTGAAGAGGAAGAGATTGAAATGGATAAAGACATGGTAGCTTTATTCACCAAAGCAGAAGACGTCAAGCTAAGGTATATCATATCACAAGAAAAGTTTGTGGGCCAGATGAACAAGGAGTTTGTATACAGGACTGCTTTTTCAAGAATAGCCACAAAAGAGACCGACCTTAAAGTGCAAGCTAAAAAAGAAGGAGTAGATTTAGAAAATTACAAATCTTCATTCAAAGAAAAGATTGCAGAACATGAAAAAAAACATTCCTCAAAAAAATTGTTTTGGATAGTATTAATCGTTGCTCTTTTATTTATAGTATATAGATTTGCAATTAAAAATGATGTAATTTCCAAACACATCAAAGATAATAAAATTAAAAATCGTTATTTGCATACCAGAAAAAGAATTATAAAATTTGTTGACAAGGCATATATTATATTAAAAAAAATAATAGTAAAAATAATTCATATAATGACTTCATTATCAATTAAAATTTACAAGAAAATAAAAGAAAAATTGAAAAAGTAGTCAGATTTTATCTAACTTATGTAACTCTTTGCTTGAAATTTATATTTTTGCAAAGGAAGTTATTCGTCTCTCAGCTGGATTATATCTTCTTTATTTTTTTCACAATGAATACAATAAAATTCATTAAAAGAGGATAAATTTCTTGATATTTCTTGATGAAAAAGAATTTGTTCAGTTGCTTTTTTCACATCTTTATTATTCATCGCAAAAGAGTCATATACATATACATCTTTAAAAAATCTTTGTGAAGTAAAATAACTCCCAGTAGAATTAATATATGCAAATTCAGAACTTGCAGTCTGACCAATAATAAATACTTCATTCCTTTGGGGAGGAAGTCCTTTTTTATCATCAAGATAAGATATTAAAATATCTTTAAAATCAAGATGACTATATAGCCTACCAATTTCTTTATGTTCTATTTTGGAATCAATAATTATAAATGGAATTTTATAATTAGATATTTTTTTACTTGAAAATCCTTTATTCCCATGGTCAGAGATTACTACAATTGTTGTGTTTTCAACCAAATTTTCTTGCTCTAAAAAGTCATATATTAAATTAAGATACATATTATAATACTCGACTCTATTCATTCCTGACTGGATAATATAACTCTCGGAATGCCCGAAAATAAATTCTTGAAATAAAAATACCTTCTCATCATTTTTTATTGAATTTGTAACATTTTCAATAATAGCTACATCCTCACATCCGCTTTGATATTCTAGTTCATCAACACATACAGAATCATTAACTGGAAATTTAGGAAGGAATATGTTTTTATCCCAATCAAATGCTCCAAGAATTAAACTATCCTCCAATTGAGATAGAGCTACAGTTGTTGTATAATTATGATAATTAAATAAATCAACAACATTTTCATTTTCTAATACAAACCCAAATTTCTCGTTCCAATTATTAATATATGATTCAAATGGAATAAATTTTGAAAATAATAAACTCCATAATCCAGTTAAACTATCTTGATTCTGAGTATAATAATTAGTAAAATAATGTGAATCATTCTCAACCCGATTAAAGAAATTCTCTTTTTCTGGAATCATGTTTGAAGAATCCACAAAGTTCTCATATGAAACTTGCTCCATTACAAATATCAATACCCTATCTCTATTAATAGAATGATTATTATAATCATCAAATTCATCTGAAATTGATTTTAATTCTATATCCTTAAAATTATTTGAAGGCGAAACATAACTTTGAAATGGCAATTTTGAAATATCAATAAGTGTAGTAGAATATAAATTATTCATAGATTGGGGAAAAACAAAAGAAAAGAAAATAATTGCTATGATACTAAAAAGTATTAAAAGGTTTGGTTTAAATCTGATATCATTACTAATAAATTTATTTTTTCTTTGTAGATATTTTCCAATAATTCTGGATATACTTGATATTTTTATAAAAGGAATTGAAAATAAAACTAAAAGAAGTAATACATAGTACAAAAGTAACATTGGTTGAAGAATTGAGTTTATAAAAAATGAAAAATAGTTAATATTAAAACTTAAAAAAGAATACTTAATTGACAGCATATCATTAAAAAAGTAGTTTGTGATTAAAAATAAAAATAAATTTATGAAAAAAATAATGTAATATACAGCTCCAACACATATTGAAGTAATTTTAGTTTTATTATAAGAGAGGAATTTAAAAATTATGAATAGTAAAAATAAAATACTAAATTCGATGATTGAATTATAAAAAAGAGCATAATAATCAAGGGTTCTAAAAAATTTAACTACTAACAATAAAAGAGTAGTTAAAATAATTAGTTTAAAATGATAATCATCAAATGAAATTTTAACCATTAATATAAGTAAAAATAAATTATTTAAAAATGCTTCTGAATTCCTTATAATTAAGTAAATTTTTTTTATAATATTGATCAAAGTAATAATTTCTTCTTCAACTTAATGAACCTTCGATTTTGATTTAAAAAAACTGTCCCCTTAATTTTTGTCTTTGAAGATATCACTTCGCTCATTTGATGAAACGCTACTAAGAATTACTCCTCAGCATTCTTTTACTCAGCAAAAAAACCTTGGAAATAGAAAAAGACTTTCAGAAAAGTTAGAGGTTCCAAAGCTGGGACTTGTTTTGAATTATAAAGAAGATTATAAAATATTTCAATAATTTTTTTAGATTTAACTTTATTACATCTTTCACTTGTATATCAAACTTAAATAGATTCTATATTAAAATAAAATTTCTCAGCTAAATATTTTGTTTCAATGTTATTTTTTCCCCATGTTTTATCTATTTTATCTTTGCAAACAATCCAAAAAGCAAAAATTTAATAAGTTTAAAAGGTAATGTATACATATAATAGCCAGTTTTGGATGATAATTATGGAAAAAAAGAATCCAGATTTACCTAAGCTAACAGAAAACGATAGGAACGTTCTTAAAAAAATACTTGATAGTAAACAGATTCCAGACAGCGATATTGCAAAAAGTATGCAGCTTTCTCCACAAGCAATATTCAAAATAAGGGGAAAATTAGAGGATAATGGCATTATTAAAGGGTACATGCCAATTATTGATTTTAAGAAAATAGGGATTAATATCATGACACTTATGATTATTCGCCTTTCTTCTAATATGTGGAAAAATTATTCAGATGAACAAATATCTGATAAGATATATAAAGCGCCTTATGTAATTGATGCCTATCGGGTTACCGATGAAAATGCTTCACATATACTATTGTTGGCTTTTAGGGATGTAGATCAGAAGGAAATGTATCTTAAGGAGGTTCAGACTAAGTTTGCAGAAGAAGTCCATATTAAGACAGTATATACATTTTCAGTTAACAAGATTATTACACACAGCCCAGTTGGAATCCTGCATGAAATACTTGATAAAAAAGAATTTTCACCAAAAGATATATTCTTAAATCACGTTAATTAAGTCAAACAGTAAGTCCTTAAGAAGGCATACCATTTCTTTTGTTTATTGACATGGTTAAAAACATCAATTAATCACTGCTAATTTCTTCAAAATATCTACATCATTTATAATAACTTCAAAGGATTACATATTATGTAATTAAACGTGGGTAGTTGATAGGCAGTAATTAAAAGGTTTGCACTTGCAACACCTAAGGTTTAAAGATTACTGAACTTAGTAGATATTGGCTAAATGCAAAAAGAAGAGTGGTAAAAATGGCTTTTGAAGACAGTACTCATAAGATATATTCACCTGAAATTGTTAATCAGATATCTATGTTGGAAATAGAAAATAGTTATAGGAATAAACTAAACAGGAAACAGTTTACTAAAAGACCGTATAAGGAAAGCTTGAAACCCGTATAATATAGGAGATGTCAAAGCAGACATATATCAGAATCCGGCTGATACCTTTGCATAAATTGCAATAAATCATGTATCATATTAAACAAAAAAAATGGCAAAACAAAATAAAATACTCAGAAACAAAATGGAAGTGATTATCTGTAATCATTGTCATAAAAAAATAACAAGCCCTGCTTTAGTCGGACTGACCCTTGTATGCCCCTATTGTAAAAAATCAGTTAATGGTCAATATTACCATAGAGGAAATAAAAATGAAACAAAATAAACTATTATCAAATATTTTTGTATATTTTATGCTTTTAGCATTTATGGGATTTAGCGTAAGTGCAACCGATATAGCTGTGGCAAAACCATTTTCCAATACAGGCAATGGAACAAGCAGCGGAAGCGCAAGTTCATCATCTGATTGGTAGTGCACAGAATGGTCTGCATGCAATACAAACGGAACCATCGGGATTCCCATTAACGGATGATCATTGGATAAATAAGTTGTGGGGTGAAAAATATGGTAAAGAAAAATAAAAAAAGTTTTTTTGATATTGTTAGATTTGAAGGGGAAGGCAATAGATGGTGTGCGTACTTAAGGCAAGACACTACAGAAACAAAAAAGAATACCAAAAAAGAGTAAGCTTTGATTTAAGGAGCATGAAATTTTGAATATAGCTTGAGTTAAATTTTTTTTCAATTAAATAGGAAATAGATATTATAAACCTTAGAGGTGGTTTTTATGGCAAAAGAAAAAGGATATGAGTACCATAAACGAAATGACTATCCGGGCGAGAGGGTAGCAGAAAGAAAAAGAGTCGCAGGAAGAGAAAAAGCAGCTGATAAGAGGTCTGATGCAAGAGTTGCTGCAAAAGGCAGAAGGGATGATACATTGATGGATTCTGAGATTCAAAGAAGCACTAAAAGAGCAACAAGAGTTAATAGAAAAAGAGATGCTGCAGATACAATTGGGCTGGTAGTAATTGCGGGATTGATTGTCATCCTACTGGCAGGTTTTATTTGGGGTTTTACAGGCATGAAAAAACAGTCTGATAAAATAGATTATCTTAACTCGCAATTAGATAAAGCCAATTCCGACAATTACCAATTGAGTACTGCAAACAGACAAATTTGTGGAGAAACAGACACAACCCCTCCTACAGTGCTTTATATGTCGCCACTGACTTCAGTATCTCCATCAAATAATGAAATGGATGTTCCTGTACGCGTACCAATAACCATTATGTTCAGTGAAGACATGGACCCTTTGACCATAAATAAAGACACATTTATTGTAGAGCAAAGGACGACGCCACAATCTGGATCAGATGCTGACCAGTATAGGTCATTACCAATTGAAGGGGTAATAACTTATAATAATCGTAAAGCGACGTTTACATCAAAGGATAGATTTCATCCAAACCAGATATATGGGAATGTATTTACAGTAACTATAACAAAAGGAGTAAAAGATGTCGCAGGTAATTCACTTATGAACGACTATATCTGGAGCTTCACTACTGGCAGTACAGCTTTCAATACAGGTACAACAACACAACAAACAGGTTAATTTTTTTATTTTTTTATAATTATATAATTAAAAATAGGAGGAAACAAAATGGCATTATTGGAAACGTTAATAGGATTTTTGATAAGTTTAGTAATATCAGGAATTATCATCTATCTGGCTACAAAATTATTTGGAGAAACTAAAGGATTTGGCACAGCCATAATGGCTGCACTTATAGGTGCAATAATATTTTCTATTGCAGCATATTTCCTAAGCGTAGGCTGGATAGCTTCGGTTATTGGAGGAATAGCTTGGCTTATTGCTTTGAGTAGCTTATACAACATGGGCTGGTTGAAAGCTTTGATTGTTGCAGTTGTAATATGGGTTTTTTCAGCTCTTGTCAGCTTGGTACTACCAAATATTGCTAGGCCACTTTAAGGAATGAGTAAAAATTTAATTAAATAATATAAAAGGTGCTAGAAAATGGAAAAAAAAACAAAAAATATTTCAAATATGAGAACGAGAACACACAATGGAGTTGATAACATAATAGACAAAGCTGAAAGCATGAGGGGAAGCAGTAAACAAAAGATAACACACTTAAAAGAAAAGGCAATAATGTTGAAGGAAAATGCCAGAGGCTACATCCAAAAAAACCCTCAAAAATCAGTATTAATTGCAGCTGGAGTTGGCATGGCTGCGGGCGCAAGCCTCATAGCAATGATTATGAGAAAAAAGACATAGCGGCTTGATGAACAAAAACAAAATGGATTTTAAAAAGAAGGAAAATAATACTTGCTTTCAGCCAACTCCTGAGAGTTAAATCAATGGAGGGATAATAATGAAACTTTACAAAAATAGTTCATTAATCCTTTTTTTGCTAATTGTGGTGATGACAGTCACTTCAGGATGCACCACAACAATTGCAATAGAGGATGTAAAAAATCAGGATAATGTGGGAAAAACAGTTTCTGTCTACGGAACAGTTAAGAACACAATCAATATAGGGGAGCTTTCCGGCTATACAATTGAAGATGAAACAGATACTATCAGTGTTTCTTCAGAGAGTTTACCTGAAGAAGGCACTAAAATTCGTGTTACTGGTACGCTGGTTAAAGATACCTTGTTCGGATATTATATTAAAGCAGATTAAGATACTTGGAACTATTTTTTAAGGCTCTTAAAATCTTTTTTTAAATTTCTGAACAATTCCCTAAAATAACCTAAATTAAGAACCAAACTGATAAAAAAAGCGAACAACACTGTCCTTCTAAAGACCGCTGACGCCGCTGAAAAAAAGAAGTCAGAAGGATAAACTGAGACAAGTAAATCAGTACCCGACATTTTCCAAAGATCACCTGCAAAAAAAAGATTATGGAATAAATCAAAAGAAGTTTCAAAATTCTGCAATGCCAAAAAAGACATAAAAACAAAAAAAATTGTATACAGCCCAACATAAATACCTATATAAGAGAAATCAGGAAATCTAAAATCAAATAAAAAAATAACCAGAATAAAAGCGCATAAGCCTAGTAAAATCTTTGCCAATGTAAATAGTTTTTTTACATCTTTAAGATGCTCAAACTCTTTATCACTTAATAAATCATAGCTAAACTCATTTGTATCGCCTAGGATGAAACCGCGTATCTTGCTATCCATCCCACATGCAACATCAAAATCAGCCTTATGCAATGTTTCAAATTGTTCCTGGACAAATCCAGTGTCATAGAAAATAAAAACTAAATTTCCTATCAATAAAGTGAAAAATATTAGCAAAGCAAATAGATACATAGATATTTTTTTACGCATAGTAATAATTACCGCTTGATTTTTGCTCTCTGTCTTTTATTGAGTTTTGTTTATTAATTCTTGGCCGACCTGATAAATCTTCTCTTCGCAAAGTTATATCAACATTTGCCAAAAGATTATTCATGCCTTGCTCCATTGAAAATGGTCCTTTTGCATATCCCTCTTTAGAGGGGATACCTTCAAAAACTAAAAGACGATTACTTATCATATCTATAAAAACAAGATCGTGGTCAACAACAATTGTAACAATTTGTTTTGTCGCAGATACACTTGAAATAACCTTTGAAACCATCAAACGCTGCTCAACGTCAAGATAAGCCGAAGGTTCATCTAAAAGCACTAACTCTACATCCTCTGAAAGCGCTTTAGCTATAGCAACCCTCTGAAGCTGACCACCACTTAGTTCACTTAATTTACTGTTAAGTAAACCATCCAGACCCAATGGAACAACAATATCATTCTTATGTTTAGATAAAGCATTCTGCAAAACATTAACTACAAGTTCATCAGAGTTATTATCAATATACTGAGGCTTATAACTTACTTTTATGTCCCCATCCTTTTTACCAGAATCAGGATTTGTAACACCTGCAAGCATTTTTACAAATGTGGTTTTTCCTATACCATTTTCACCAAGAACTCCAAGTACTTCCTGCTGGCAAACCTCCCCTGAATCTGTAGTAAGACTAAACCCATTATAATCTTTTTTTAAGTTTTCCCAGCTTGAAATAACTTTTTCAGGCACATGCTCAACCGGAGATTTAATCTCAAAAGTTATTTTATTTTGCCTGAATCTAACATTCTCTTCCCTTAAGAATCCCTCTAAAAATGAATTAATCCCTGGCTTAGCATTTTTAAGTTTACTTACTACACCATAAGCATTCTCTTTACCATACATTATATTAACAACATCTGCCATATAATCTAGAGCAACCAAATCATGCTCAATTACTATAACAGCAGTCTCATCATCAGTCATACCCCTAATAAATTTTGAAATATTTAATCTTTGTTTTATATCAAGATATGAGGTAGGCTCATCAAAGATATACAGATTAGCTTTTTTAAGCACTGTAGCCGCTATCGCAATTCTTTGCAATTCCCCTCCTGAAACCTTTGATATATCACGCTCCAGTATCTTATCAATATCCAGCAACTTCGCGACTTGGTCAAGCTTTCCAATTTCATCAACTTTACTGAGAAGCTGAAAAACATTCCCGCTGGCAGTTTTCGGAATCATATCAACATTTTGGGGCTTATAACTTATCTTTAATTTCCCGCTTTTTAATTTCTCAAAAAAATTCTGTTTTTCAGTCCCTTTAAAGAATTGAATAAGCTCATCTATAGTTGCTTGTTTATTTTCTTCACCAAAATTAGGTTTTAAAATCCCTGCCAGTATTTTAATTGCAGTAGATTTACCAATCCCGTTCCTTCCGATAATTCCTGTCACTTTGCCAAACACAGGAGAAGGAAGAGAATACAATGCAAACCCGTTTTTGCCATATCTGTTTATAGGCACACTGGAAAGCTCTTCAGGAAGATTGATTATCGATATTGCCTGGGTAGGACACCTATTCTGGCATATACCGCAACCAGTACAAAGAGATTCATCTATCTCAATTTTACCGTCTTCACTCTTTGTTATACAAAGTGAGCCAGTCCTGTTAACAGGGCACAGGTTCTCGCAAAGATAATTCCCACAAGTTTCTGGCTGGCACTTTTTCCTATTTACTACAGCAATCCTGCTCATAAAAGATTCTGGAAAAATTTCTTATTAAAAACATTTCGACTCCAGAAAGATATTTTTTCCGAAAAAAGGAAACTAATAAATAATTTATAGTGTTCAGAAAGCACAACATTATGCCCTAATTCTCCGGAAAAAAGAAACTAAAAATTTAAGATGATTATATTTAAAAAGATAATTAAACAACCAGATACTATGACCATTCAAGAAAACATTCAAAATATAAGAAATGACATCAAAAAAGAAGCATTAAAAGCAAAAAGAAACCCAGAAGAAATAAAGCTTATTGCAGTCACTAAAACAGCGACAATTGAAGAGATGAAAGAAGCCTCAAAACATAATATAGCAATATTTGCTGAAAACAGGGTTCAAATGGCTGAAGATAAATTCACCAAATTCCCTGAATTAGAAAAACATATGATTGGGCATTTGCAAACAAACAAAGTAAAGCGGGCAGTAGAAATATTTGATGTTATCCAAAGCGTTGATTCACTAAAACTTGCAAAAGAAATAAACAAAAGAGCTAATGCAATAAATAAAATAATGAAAATAATGATTCAAGTCAATATAGCAGGAGAAGAGCAAAAATATGGCATGCCCCTTTCTGAAGCCAAAGAGTTTTACAAAAAAATACTTGGGCTTGTTAATTTAAAGGTTTCAGGGATAATGACAATTGCGCCGCTTATTGAACCTGAAAAGGTAAGAAAATATTTTAGAGAAACTAAAAACCTGGCTGAAAAACTAAATCTAAAAGAAATATCCATGGGAATGACTAATGATTATAAAATAGCTATACAGGAAGGAGCAACAATGGTCAGGATAGGAAGAAAAATATTCAATTAAACCAATAATTTAACTCTAAAAAAGCATTAAAAATATTAAATAAAAAATAAATAGGTTAAAAACCCCCATTACCGCATTATTTATATATTGCTTATTGTTCTCGCTCCAGATGAAATGTGCAATTTGTGGGAAAAGAATACAGGAGACATTTTTAAAAAAAATAATAGGAACATTCATCAGAAATAGTAAAGGAAAAAAAAATGTCGTTTGTAACGAATGCCAGTCAAAATTAACAATAGAAGAAATAAAGGAAAAGCTGGGTTAGACATTTGTAACCTATAATATAAAATTTATTTTTGGTCTCTGTTCCGGTTAATAATCTTATGCCTCCGTAGCATAGTAGCTATTGCGGCAGCCTCGTAAGCTGCAGGTCGCGGGTGCAACTCCCGCCGGAGGCTTTTTTTTTCTAAGTGTGTGAGCTTGAAGAAGCGAAGCGACTGAAACTCACATCCGAAGCTACAGCGGACAATGTAGC
>JBNJGV010000028.1:0-17471 GCA_051819785.1 Nanobdellota archaeon
ATATTTTGTTCTTGTTGGGTTTTATCATTATTGTCATTCATGCTTGGTATATGCTGCTTAGTATTGGTTGTTTTCGAAGTTTGAGGGCTAGCTTGCTGAGAATTCTGGGTGTTATTGGTATCAACGGCTTCTGATTTTTTATTAACAATCTTATTAAAAAAGCCCTTTGCCTCGGGTTTATTATCAATTGGTTTGATTTTTTCTTTTGTTGTTTCTTTCGATTCTTCTTTTGCCTGTGGTTTCTCTGTTTGCAAATTATTTTCCTGTTTTTGAGCAGTTTGCGGATTTAAGGCTTCTGGAGCTTTATGACCTTTTCCCAGAACTGAGTTTGCAAAGCCTTGTTGTTGCTTTAACATCTGATTCACTAATGATGTTGTTTCTCCGCTAAGGAATGAACTTTTGAAAAGTTTAAGTATATCATTGTGTAATATTGTTTTTTCGTATATATGGCCTTCTGGTAATTTATTGAATTGCTTATTTATATTATCATATGTTTCTTTAGGCAATTCACCATTATTTTGCTGCAGTTGATTGTAGGCTTTGTCAATCTCTTGTAGAATAATATCTTTTTGTTTTTCAAACAATGCATTGGATCTCTCCTGCATCTTAGGAAACAAAATAGATGCAAAAGCTGTGGCTTCATAACTAAGGGAATTTTTCTCTTCATGAAAAAGATCAGGGGTATTTTTTATGATTTCATTCAGCTCTATGTATATCTTATAAGCTGTTTCCAATTCGCCATTATTGAACCTCCAGTGCCCATCATTAAGAAGTTTCTTGGCTGTTTGTTTTCTTTTTTCAAATTCTGACCTTTGCGCATCAATCTTAGTTATTATTTCTTGATTGATTTTAATTAGCTCGTTGAAGATGTATCTATTTTCACTTAGTTGTTTTTTAGTCATATCTGTGTACCTTGACTTAAGGTATTCAAATTCCTTTAAAGCAGAAGTTATGTTATTTTGCCTTAGTTGTCCTTTGGCAGTTTCAAGCTGGTCAAGCAGGTTTTCATTATCCTGAGGTCCTTTCCCACCTCCGGATGATTTATTAACTACTTGCGAACTTCCACTGAGGTTCGATGCTTCTTTATCCAAAAATTCGTCAATATCCATTTTAATCTACTTTAAGACTCCTGTAATATTTTTCCCAGAGCTCATTAATTTTTTTATCTGATAGGCCCTTATCTCTTGCCTTTTTTTGAAATGCAGATTTTATCTTTTGCTGGTTTTTGTCAAGGTATTTGAGCCAAGCAACCTTAATCTGGTAATCGGGTATTTTTTTCGCTTTAGCCTTTTCATAGAAGCTTTCTTTTGTTTCAAAATCGTCAGGTAAAGCACTTGCGCTTTCGTGAGTATTAATAAAAATGTAGGGGGTTGTAAATTTATATTCCATTCCCAGTATTTTTTCTTCAACTAGAAAGTCTGTCCAGGATTCTATTGTTTTTTGGTCGACTTGAAGCTCTTTTGCTGCCTCTTCGATAGATATCTTTCTTTTTTCTCTTACAAGCTCTATAAATTCATCTACGTCAGTTTTTAGGGTGTCCTGATCCATAACTAGTATTCCACTTTCGTTCTTATTTAAATTTTTATTACTAATATTGAGTAGTCATCTTTTTTTCTAACCATATTCTCTATAACTTAGGGTTTTTTATTTTTAGAGGATGACTACACATCTTTCTGATAATTGGGCTGTAAATAAACAAGATTTACATTTGATTTTAAGGTTTTATAGTTTTAGGGTGTGCAATAAGGACTACCTGGAGTATTTGATAGATTCATTCCATATAGGTTCATGTAGGTATTGTCAAGCTTAAAACCTTTGCCTTCAGGTGTATTGCTTAACATAGTGAAATTGTATAATGGGTGCTTACCATTGCTACATGTTCTTTTTCCGCTCCAAAATAAAAAATCAACGTAACTTTTTTCTTTATCAGCAGGCGAGGTTACAAATGAAGAGTTTATAAATGATTGGATGCCGCAACATACTGATTTGCTATAATTTTCTTCAAGCCTCATAATAAAACTGGGGCCCATACCAGCATGTCTATAACTTCTGTTCTTTAGCATATCATAAGTTTCTTCTTCATTGTAAAATGGTATTGCTGCTATATGTATTTTATTTACTGCTCCATGGTATAGGTATAGAGGATCTTTGTATTCTAAGATTGAGTGGCTTGTGCTTATTGTCTTATCAATTTTATAGCTAAGGTTTTTAAGTGTGGCGTTTATTTTCAAGTCAGCGAGCGCTGTGATTCTCCATGGACTATCTTGCTGGAGTCGGGGGTTTTCCAACTTTATACTTGTGTTTATGCCAAGGAAGTTATGGCTCTTTTTACTCATAGTTCTTGTCCAGTTGTCGAAATTGAGATTACCCATATGCGGGGCATTACCCTTATTCCCATATAATTCTGCATTTATTACCAATTCGGAAAACCGTTTGTTTGTATCATCGATACTTCCCCCCGCTTCAATGTAATCAATCATGTCTCGTATTGCGTGCTTTGTTTGAATTAATAAAACATTTTCGCAAAAGTTTTCAATATTTTTTTTGTGTGTGTTGAGAAGACTGAATTCTGCTTCTAAAACCTTTGTGTCTTTTATATTTTTTAGTTTATGTGTTCCTGTAAAACCAATTACCATAAGAGTTACTATGCTCATTGCCATGATTGTAAAAAACATTCCTTTTTTTTTTATCTCCATGCTCTTACCTCAATAGTATATGGCCCCCATAATTCATTTTCATTGTATACCCCACTTATTATTGTTTTTGCTGGAACTAACATAGTTGAATCTTCTTTGTTTGTTTTGGTCTTGTTGTATAGCAATTCTTCCTCGATATACAATGTAAAACTATATCCTTTTGCAAGGAATTCTCCTGAAACGTTTTGGAGGGATTTTTTTATAAGGCTTTTACAGAAAGTGCATCCCTTTTCTTCGCCTCTATAGTAGAATTCTCCTAGTTGCATTATTAATGGATTATCAAGGTCAGTAATATTTTTGTTCCTATGTAATTCCCTGTTAGGGCCTATGTAATCACTATTAAGATCCTTTATATTATGTGAGTACATAAAACTCATTATATTATCTGATATAAGCATAACTTGATCTTCTGAAACCTGGTGACCAAAGTAAGATATAGCAAGAACTGTTCCAAGTGTCAATATAGAAAGGGCAATGACTGCGTCTATGGCAAAAAAATATCCTCTTTTTGATTTCATAATACCCTTCCTTAAACTATTCAGCATAATCTATATGGCACTTAAGTTTATAGTATTAAAATATTTTGTATATTTTTTATGTCAAACTTTAGTTCCGCATTTTTCATTGCTTAGAAGGATTCCCTCGCAACCTACACCATATTTGGTTATATTCCCATCTGTTAGGGGGACAATTTTTCTTTGAGAATCCCTTAAGTATATGCATAAATCAACTTTGGACTCAAAGACATCTTTAATCTGGCTGCAATCCATTCTAACAAGTCTCGCTTCTTCGGCTTCTGTAAGTATGCCATCTTCAAATATCTGGCTTTCTCTTAGTCTATGGACGAGAATGTCTGTTTTTCCTGTGAGTGAGTCTTGTGCTCCTTTAAGATTTACAAAACTAAAAAACGTAATAACAGTTGTCAGAAACAATGCAATTGCGATGTAACTATCAATGGATAGCGTTTGTCCTCTTTTTTTTAGGTTATTTGTTTTGATACGATTCACCCCTTCAAACAAAACTAAACAACATTTGTATAAAAACTTTTCGTTATTGAAAAGAGATGATTTTTAATTGTAATAGACGCGGAAGCATCTATTGAACTTAAATTATTGGTCTCTTTGTTCCGAAAATTTACTTTTTATGGTATTGAGTTTATTATAAAAATTTTTATAGCTTAACCACTTATTTTCATTTTCTGAAAATAAAAATAAATCATTATCTGTTATGAGTAGTGTTATTTCTGTTGATTTGGTATTGGCAAGTTTTATATCTTTGTTGATAATTCCTATGAGTTTTCCATTTTGTGGCTCGATAACTGGCGCTTTGTTAAGAGAAGTAAAATCCTGGCGATTTTTTATAATTTTTTTTGAGAGGGCAATTGCACAATGGCCTTTATTTTTATCTTCCGGGAGTTGCTCTATTTTGCCACAAACAATAACAGGTGAGGTATATCCTGAAAAAGTGACCTTCTTTGCGTTCTTTACATACAGTTTTTTATCATAATCTAGAAAGTAATTATTGGCACCTTCTTTATATGTTTCAAATGTAATCTCTTCATTACACTTTTCTGCAAGAAAATTTAGTTCTGCTTTGTAAAATAAAGAATAATCTTCACAGTCACCGCCCTTATTATTTATGAAATCTTGAAGTGATTGGAGTTTATCTTTCTGGTCATTTGTGCTTTCGTCAGATTTGTAGCTATAATCTTCTCCTTTATTTACAAGATGTAAACACCCGAGCTTTATTTTGCAAGAGCTTTTTTTAAGACATTTGTCTTCTAAATCATCTTCTAATTCTTTTATATCAAGTATTTTTATATTACTATTCTTTTGAAACCATTCCATGGAGCGCTCTATTTCTTGCTTGTATAATTCAATAGAAGTCAGCAGTCTTTGAACGTCTGTCTGTTGGGTTTTGTATTCTTCGCCGAGTTGCTGATAGGATTTATTCAGCATTTTATAATTATACTTTAAGGTATTGTAGCTACTGTTTAAATGCTTTAATGATGCTTTTAGTCGAGAATTTTGCGAGTCTAGAAAATTAATTGTTTTATTCATATTTGCTATAGCTGTCAATGCTTCTTTTTCTATAGTGGATATCTTTTCTCTGAGGTTATTATTTTTATCTTTATATGAAAAAATAATTATACTTGAGCATATTATAGCTGTAACCAGCATTATTATAATTATATTTTTAATATCAGCATATTTCAATTTAGCCATAAACAATATTTTCTCTTTAATAAATTTTATTAAGTTGTTGATATATCTTGACTCTTGCGATGAATTATATAAAAAAAGTTTTAGACATTCTTTATAGTGAATATAATGGGGCCAGTATGTTAGCTTCTTTTACAGATAAGACACCTTTTCAGATACTTATTGCAACTGTTCTTTCTGCAAGAAGCAGGGATGAACAAATAATTAAATTGATTCCCGGGCTTTTCTCAAAATATCCTGATGCTGGCTCAATGGCTAAAGCAGATTTAAAAATTCTGGAATCTAAAATAAAGTCATCAGGGTTTTATAAGACTAAAGCTATACATATAAGGGAAATTTCAAGGTTGATAATAACACGCTTTTATGGAATAGTTCCTGATAATATAGATGATTTATTGACTTTGCCAGGAGTAGGAAGGAAGACTGCAGGCTGTGTTTTAGTATATGCATTTAAAAAGCCAGCAATCCCTGTAGATACTCATGTTCATAGGGTGGCAAACCGTCTGGGGTGGGTGGATACTAATCATCCTGATAAAACTGAAGAAAAATTAATGCAGATTGTTCCAAAGAAATATTGGATTATTCTTAATGAAGTAATGGTTGTACACGGAAGGAAGATATGTCAGCCGGGTATCCCTATTTGTTCAAATTGTATTATTAATTCTTATTGCAATAAAAATAAAGTAGGAAAAAGAAAATAATTCAACATTCTTTCATTTCATCAAGTTTTTTTTCAATCGGACACTCAATAATTTCATTGCTTTTATTATAACTGGGTGTAAAAATAATGCTTTGTGGTGCTCCATATTTATTACTATCATATTTTATTTTAATCTTATCGGCGATGTATTTGTCTATTTTTTTATTAAGAATCTTGTTTAAGATTTCATTTTCTCCTGTTATTGAAACCTTTATTTTTTCGATATCATATTCATTGTTTTTTAAATATATCTGGATCTCTTGTGAAGCTTCATTGTAGCAGATTTTTTCTTTGCCTTGGTCAGTTATTACTTCAGCAGAGTAAGGGCCACAACTGCTTGTAAAAGGGCCTAGTTGGACTACTATTGTAGCTATTGAGACTGCGAATGCTAGCAATAAAACTGTTGCAATTAGTGGACTTAATCCTTTTTTTGAATACATATTAAGTATACCTTTTAATAACTCTTATTTAAATTTAACCAAATATTTATTTGTTAAAATGTTTTCCTTTTATTAATACTTAAAGGTTAATTATTTAAATAAGTTGGGGTTAAGGCGAGTTTATGGGCAAAATAACAGTTGGTGGCCAGGCAGTAATTGAAGGAGTGATGATGAAGTCTCCTAAATATTATTCAGTTGCTGTTCGAAAAGATAATAAAAAAATCTCCAGTAAAGCATGGCGTTATATCTCTTTGGGTGAGAAATATAAAATTTTGAAATTGCCTTTTCTTAGGGGCGTTATAAATCTTTGGGAAATGTTAAGATTGGGGATGGGCGCTTTGACTTATTCTGCAAAAGAATCCGGCGAAGAAGATGAAGAATTATCTGACTTTGCAATTACTATGACTGTTATAATCTCGCTTTTGATGGCTGTTGGTTTGTTTGTTGTATTGCCATATGTAATACCTCATTTATTAGGGATTAGTGAAGAGAAAAATACAATTCTTTTTAATGCAGTTGATGGCTTTGTAAAGATTTTGCTTTTTGTAGGTTATGTATATCTAATATCTTTGATGGATGATATAAAAAGGGTTTTTCAGTATCATGGTGCAGAACATATGGCTGTAAATTGTTATGAGAATAATCAAGCCCTTACTCCAAAAAATGTTATGAAATATCCTACTTATCATCCTAGATGCGGCACTAGTTTTATTGTCTTTGTGCTGATTACAATGATTATTGTATTTAGTTTTATTCCTTTAATTGTCAAGGGAATATTTCCTGGAATTGATTCTTTAGGGCTTGTTTTAAAAAAATTGATATTATTTTTAGTGAGGCTATTATTTATTTTACCGGTAGCAGGGATTAGCTACGAAATACTAAGGCTTAATAGCAAGATAGGAAACAACTTTATTTCAAGATTATTTGCTTTTCCAGGCAAACTAGTTCAAAAAATTACAACCAGAAGACCAAGTCTTGACCAATTAGAAGTTTCTATAGCAGCACTTAAGGCTGTTTTAAAAAAAGAAAATTCAAACCAGAAAAATTCTTAGTATTAGATAACCAAGCAGGAAAACAAAAAAGGTTAAAATGATACCTGTTTGAATGTTTTGCCACCTTGTGAAAACCTTATTTTTACCATGGATGTCGCTTGTCTCCTTTACTATCTCACTGCTTGTAACGATTCCTAATAATTTATTGTTGTTCATAACAGGAAGATGTCTTATTCCTTCTTCATCCATAAGTTCACTCATAGAATCCATATTAGTTTCAGGATTTATTTTTATTAATTCATCTGACATTACATCTGAAAGCTTAATATTAGGTCTCTTTTTTATGTGCTCGACAAGCTTTTTTAGAAGATCTCTTTCTGTTACAATTCCCAAGGGTTTTTTATGTTGTGTAATTAATATGTAATCTGTTTTTGTGTTGAGCATTATATCGAGAGCGCCTTTGAACCCTTTATTAATGTCCATGGTGACTGCGTTTTTTCTCATAATATTTCCGGCCTTTACCATAATTTTATGAACCCAACTTTGTGATTTATAAAGATTTGTTTTCATTAAAGCATAGTAGTTTGTCTGTTTTTGTAAATTTTTCAGAATTTCGGTGGAAAACTATTTATTGCTTAATATGAAAAAAGGATATATGAGGGTGTATCTAGTGTTGTTATTAATTGTACTGAATGGGTGCGCTTTAATACCTAGTGAGGAATCTAAGCCAGTTGAAGTATACTTTTGTCCTGAGGATGATTGCGGAATGGTTTTTTCAGGACTGATTAATTCTTCTAATGGTACTGTTGAATGCAGCTTCTATGACCTTGAGCTTAATACGGTGATTGATAGCCTCAGTAATTCTCGTGCAGAAGTTAGAGTGGCGGTTGATGAAGATAGTTTTTATGAGAATCATGCTAAATTTTCAGGATTTAATTCAAGGCCTGTTGATTCTGTTTCAATCATGCACAACAAGTTTTGTGTAATCGATGATTTTATTGTTATTACTGGTAGTTTTAATCCTACATACAGGGGGAATTTCAAAAACAACAATAATGTTGTTGTTTTGTATTCTAAGTCTCTGGCAAAGAATTATAAGGATGAATTTGATGAGCTATGGCATGATTCTGTTGATAGTAAGGTAAAGTTTCCCAAAGTTATCCTTAATGGGCATTATGTAGAGAATTATTTTTGTCCTGAAGATTGCAAGGGAAAAATTTTACCAATAATTTATTCAGCAAATGAAAGTATTTATTTTATGACTTTTAGCTTTACAAGGAATGATATTGGTAAATCCTTAATTGCTGCACATAATCGTGGTGTTGAAGTGAAAGGCGTTTTTGAAAAAAGCCAGAACAACAGATGGCTTGAATATGAAAGGCTTAAAAAAGCTGGGCTTAATGTAAATTGGGATAATAATCCTGCAAATATGCACCATAAAGTTTTCATAATCGACAACAAAACAGTTGTCACAGGCTCAATGAACCCATCTAAGAATGGTCTTGAAAGAAATGATGAGAATGTTTTAATTTTGCATAATGAGAGGATTGCTGGGGAGTATTTGGAAGAGTTTGAGTGCATTTGGGAGAGGCATGGGTGATTAAACTTGTTTCATTACCTACCTATGATCATTTTGAATCCTTTATTAGGAGATAATCTTTTAAGGGAAGATTTTATAGCTTTTTCATGGATCCTATAACTTAGATTCTAACCAGAAAAAAAATATGTATGAAAATACTGGCCCATAGCCAGACCATACACATAAAGACTTATTTGTATACGGAGTATATCGTGTCGGCTATGCCCGGCGTCGTGGGTAAGATAAATCCTTTCTCTTCATGCCAGTCATTGAAAAAGATATAGCCATTTTTCCCTTCTCGGTCTGTTCTGTAAAAACCAAGCTCTGCCTTATCCTGCCCCAGATAGTTAACAAGGTTTTCGAACTTCTCCAGATTCACGCCGTGTTGACTTATAGCCTCTCTTAGCTTTTGTCCCATTTCGCTGGAAGCAGGATAGAAGTCTTCTTTGAAGTGTTCTAACTTTTTATATTTCAGAGGAGGCTTACGGTCACCCTGCAATAGCTCACTCACTTTGTTTGAGCATATATCACGGGATGGATCATTCCATGGCACCCAACGTGTGCCATCCGGATAATCGGAGTTATTGACCGGTTCGCCCATATCATAGTAATTTCCTACCCAGTTGTATTCAGGGCACATCCTGTCCAGTTTTTCCACATATTTCATAGGAGGTTCCTCGGGGTATTTCTCCTTGAGGCTCTGGCTCTCATCTGCGGCTTCTGCCACGCCTTCTCCGAATAGCTCGTAAGCTGCTTGCTTGAGGTAGGACTCCTGTTGTACCTGCTCTGTGGCGGGCGGCTGCTGTGATACTTGCATATCCTCTTTGCCGGCGAGGCCGGGCAGTCCGCAGATGCCTATGTAAAGGGCAGTGCCTGCGGCGAGCGTCTTGCCAGCTACATTGTGAATTTTGTTTTCTAGTGCCATAATATAATCACCTGTATAATTTTAATTAAATGGTTCAAAAACTATTTATTTAAATGTTTTGTTTTAATACTACTCACGAGGTGCAAAAAGTATATGCACCATAAGATCTTCATTATAGATAATAGGACAGTAATCACTTATTCTCGGAAAGCCATTTTCATACTGGTTTGAGCTCAATTTTTATTTCATCTTCAAGAATGTCTTGTTGGTTAAGTGTATAAATTATACCTTTCTTCAGATTATGTGTGTTACAGGCTTTTTTATGCCAATATCTCTTTTGAGGTCTTCCTGATCCTTTATTATGACTACCTGCAATTCATCTTTTGTTAGCATAATATTAAAGGTTTGCATTACAAATGTAAACCCTTGTTCATAATAAAAATTTGCAAATGAATATCCCCAGGAGTTTGTGTTGGAGAGGATTGGATAAAAATAGCAAACTTTAATTAAAGTTCTAATTTCCATGGTTTTCATGAAAAAGCCAGAACTAGTGGCACCCGCAGGTGATGAGTTGTCTTTGCGTGCGGCAGTTGCAAACGGAGCTGATGCGGTCTATTTTGGATTAGCAAAATTTAATGCGAGGCGCATGGCGGATAATTTTAGAAATCCTAAAACAATTGTCAATTATTGCCATAAGCATAATGTGAAAGCTTATCTAGCATTAAATACGCTCATAAAAAACAATGAGCTTGATGATTTCTTTTATAATGCGATTCTTGCAGACAAGGCAGGTGTTGATGCAATAATAATTCAGGATCCTTTTTTTATACCATTATTGAAAAAATATTGCAAGTGCAGGATACATATGTCTACACAGGCAAAAATAATGAATGCTTCAAGTATACCTGCTGGTGCGCAGAGAGTTGTTCTTCCAAGAGAGCTTTCCCTTAGAGAGATAAAAACAATGAGCAAGGCAACGGAAACAGAAGTTTTTTGCCATGGTGCCATTTGCGTTTCATATAGCGGGATGTGCCTTTTTTCATCTTTTGCAGGCCAAAGGAGTGCAAATAGGGGATTGTGTGCTCAGCCATGCAGGAAAAGATACAATTCAAAATATCTTTTGAGCACAAAGGAATTATGCTTAACTGATAAGATAGGTGATCTGATAAGGTTGGGTGTAGCTTCTTTTAAGATTGAAGGAAGGCTTCGTTCTTACAAGTATGTTGGAGTTGCAACAAGAACTTATCGTAAATTAATCGATGATTTTTTTGCAGGAAAAGCAAATAGTGGTTTAACTGAACAAGAAAAGGATAACCTGGAAATGGTCTTTAACAGGGGCTTTACAAAGGGGTTTGCTTATGATAATAAGATTGTTGGAAATATCAATCCCACTAACAGAGGGCTTTTTATTGGCATGATTAAGGATAATAAACTGAAGCTTGAAAAATGGGTTTTCAAAAACGATGGTATTGCTCTTTGGAATGATGAAAATAGGACGGGAATGACTTTAAAAAATATCAAACCTGTCCTTGAAAGAGGGAGTCTAATAAATTTTGAGGGAGAGAAAGATGGGACTTTGGTATATAAGACTTCTTCAGCAAAACTTGATTTAAAGCTTGCTGAAAAGCCTGAAAAGCCTTCCTTTATTCAGGATATAAATCCCCCCCGTATAAGTTTTGATGCTAGCTCTCCGAAAGATTCTTTTAAGCTTTTAGTTAAAGTTAATAGTTATAAGGGCGCAAAGGATGCATTCAAGGCAGGAGCAGATGTCATATATTCTCCCCTGGATGGATTTTACAAAAAAGAAGGTTCTAATTCAAGGTTTTTTGTTCAGACTCCTGATTTTGCAGATGATGAAAAAATAAGCTCTGTAGTTAAACTTATAAGGAAGATTAATCCTGATGGTGTTCTTGTAAGCAACCCTGGGTTTATAAAATATCTAAGTGATTATGAGTTGCACCTGGATTATAATTTTAATATATTTAATGACCTGGATGTTGAAAAGAGTTTAGGGTTGCCTGTGGTTTCGCCTGAGTTGAGCTTAAAGGAATTAAAAGATTTCAAAAACAAAAATTTTGCTGTTTTCATTCATGGCAATATACAACTCATGAAAAGTAAAGCTAAGATTGATGCAGATTATTTAGTTGATGACTCTAAAAGAAAATTTCCGGTAATTCATATTGATATGACAAGAATTTTTAATTGCAATGACTTGGGATTATTCAATGACACAAAAAAATTATTTGCTGAAGGAATACGCTATTTTTTCATGGAACTTGAAAAGGATTACTATAAATATGTTAATATCTACAAAAGGATTCTTTCTGGTGAGAAAATAAATGATAAAAGATTAAGGAAAGGCTTTACAACCGGGCACCTTTACAGGGGAGTTAAATAATCAACTATTCTAAAGATTACAGCTTTTGCAAGGTTGGAAAAAAGAAAAAATTTATGAATGTTGACACCTTGCCTATACTAATATGAGGGTGGTTCATTCATTTGACCATAAAGGGGTTGAAAAAGAGGTACAGGGAAATCCAGGTTTTTTGCTCACTAATAACCATGGTGGTTTTTTTTCACAAGGAGCAAAAGCTAATTTTACTAAATATAATGGTCTTGTATTATTTGAAAATGAGCATTATAAATTTATAGAATCGATAAATCTTCCTTCTTTAGGTGTTGACAAGATAAAAAATAATTTTAATAATGTACAGAGGATTAGTGGCTCTGCTATAGAAACATTTATTTTTGATATGAGCAATGTTTTCATCTATAAGATTAATGGTTATCTGGGCAAAGTCGAACTTGCCTTAGATTGCAGAAAGTTGTATGATTTTAGTGATATGGGCAGAATCTATAATATAACCCATGAAAGCGGGTGTATTGTTATAGAATATTCTAAATATAGGACTGGTAACTTAAGGGAGGTTGATTATTGTCAGTATCTTGCGATAAAGGGTGCTGATTATAAAGCTGTTAAGGCTTGGGAGCCTAGAGATTATTGTTATGATTTACAAAGAGAGATTAATCACTCAGAACATTTTGTTTTCCATGCTCTTGATTTTAGAATAGATGGTGATACTGAAATTGTTTTTTCCGGTTCAACTGATAAAGAAAAAGCGATAAATGACGCATTAAAGGCTTATGAAAGAATTGCCCATATTGAAAGCTCACTTAAGACCCATATAACTACTTCTATTTATCCCGAATTTCATATGAAATCAAAAAAGGATGAGGTTGCTTATATCTGCGCAAAAAATTCATTAAGGAGTCTTGTTAATAATTTAAATGGACAGCTGGGCCTTTATGCTGGTTTACCTTGGTTTCATCAATTCTGGGCCAGGGATGAGGCAATATCTTCAGGGGCTTTCATAAGAGAGGGGGATTTCAAGACCGCGAAAAATATCTTATTTAGGCATCTGAAAAATATAAATGTGGGCGGCAGGATAGAGAATAGATGGCCCTTTTCAGATTTAGAGAGTGCTGATGCTGTAGGTTGGGTTTTCGCAAGGTTGTTTGAGCTTTTAAAGGAACTGGAAAAGGAAGGTAAAATCTATAATTATCTTGATGAGACGGATATTATTTATATAAAAAAGAAATTAGGGTATTGCATTCAGAATCTTTTGAAATACCATACCTCTGAAGGGCTTTCTTATAATGATGCTTTAGAGACATGGATGGATACTTCTTATAGGGGGGATAGAAGAGAAGGATTTAGAATTGAAATACAGACTCTCCGGCTTAATATGTATAAGTTTATGCAGTATCTTTGTGAATTAACACAGAACAGGGATAAATTAAAAAGATATGTTGAGCTTGAGGAGGTTACACGCAAAAAAGTAAAGGAGATGTTCTTTAATGGTTATCTATATGATGGCAAAGATGATGCAACAATCCGTCCTAATATATTTTTAGCTGCTTATATCTATCCTTCATTGCTAAAACGTAGAGAGTGGCAAAAGTGTTTTGATAAAGTGCTTCCATCACTTTGGCTTGAGTGGGGGGGTCTTAGTACGATTGATAAGGAGGATTCCCTATTTTCACCGGTTTATACTGGTGAAAACAATGTAAGTTACCACAGAGGAGACTCTTGGTTTTTTATTAACAACTTTGCAGCAATATGTCTTTTAAAGGTGAACAAGAGAAGATATAAAAAATATATCAATAGTATATTCAGGGCTTCAAGAAAAGACATATTCTCAAAAGGGATAGTGGGGCATTGCTCAGAACTAAGTTCTGCCAGGGAGCAGAAAGCCCAAGGCTCTCTTGTCCAGGCTTGGTCAGCTTCTTCTTTTATTGAACTTATTTATTCTTTATGATTTTACTAACTCATATAGGAATGATGTGAATCCACCTATATAAAATACCATAGTTATTATCATAAATATTGCAAAATAAAACGCAACAAAATAGTTGTGGGATTCAAGCTTGAATGATATAAAGTCTGCGTAGTAATGGAGTATATCTGTAAAATAAAGAAAAATATAATTTGCAAAATAGATTATTATAGATAATATCATAATAAGTATTGAGTAATTCTTAATCTTTCTCACAAATGAAAGAAGATAAATGATTATTCCGATTGATAGTGATACTGCAAAAACTGCTATAAGACTGAAAGCTGAAGAGTTAAGGATACTTTGAGTCTGAATATCAACTCCTATTAGAGAGTTAGAGGTAACTCTACCAATGTTGAATACCGGGCTCATTATAAAACAGGTTAGGGAGCTAAAATAAACGGGCAGGATTAAATTGGATGTTTTTTGATGTTTTTGCATAAATATTAAATACCATAATATAGCTGGTATCAGTAGCATAGATAAAAGAGCCATTAAGTTACCAAGATAAATGTAGGCCAGCATAAATTTCATTGCAAAGCTACTTGTTTTTGCTATATCTTGCATAAAAAGGCTTGATGTTTCTGGTGTGAAAAAGTCACTAATACTAAATACTGGGGTATGGTTGGGTCCCAAATGCTCAAAGTAAAGGCTATCATGAATCCCGAAGGAGTAGGGTATAAGAAAATTTCCTGCATCTGTTAACAAATGCAAAACGAGCATTCCTGAAATTCCTAGCAGAATACCTCTTTTAGTTTTCAAAAGCATAATGAAGTCTTGATAAAATTTTGTACCAAAATTTCCTACTTTGAAAATGAAACTTTCACTATTGAATTTATCATGATGTTTAATCCAGACTAACAAATAAAAGAATAATCCTACAACCAAAATCGGCGCATCTATTGCAATTGCTAACCATTCCATAAAAAGGTTAAAGATTGCTATGAAAAAAAAATTAATTGCAAGAAAAACTGACAAAGTCCGGGGTATGGTCGAAAGGCCTTTTGCATGTTCTTTATTTCCATGGAAAATAGACAGCATACTTGGGCTTTTTATTTCCATTTTATATGCTGAGTAAATGGCCAAAAATAATAATAAGACTCCTCCCAAAATGATAGATAGATTATTAGCTACATCTGCATTATGTAATACCATATTCAGCCATCGGTGGATGGAAAACTTTGCTTCCACTTGTATTAGGCTTGAACTTATGTTGTTTGATATATTAAGAATAAGATTATTAGTTTCTGGCGGGAACTTTGGAATTACAGTGAGGTTGTTTACAAGGCTGCTCAGATTGTTGCTGATGTCAGTAGAGAGCATTATCTCTTTTGAGCCTGTTAGATTGAAAGAATCAACAGGATATTTGATATTCATAACATCTGCCGAGCTTGGCATTTTATCTACGCTGAAAAGGTTACCCCAGTAAGAAAATCCTTTTTCTCTTAATGAGTTAATAGTGCTTTGCGCATAACCTGTGAATATTTTTATACTCATAAGAAAATATGATAAAATGAGCGCAACATCAAGCTTTTTATTTTTATGACCAAAAAATATGTTTGTAGGACTTGATTTATAGAGAAGGTAGCCTAAAGCAGTCCATGAAAGGATTTTTTTTGCGTAATCCCAGTCAGGGCTTAGCATCTCTGCAAAATCTACGATATTAAGGAGAATTATACCTAAAAGGATTATCTCTTCAATACCTTGGCTGAGTAAGCCAGTCAGATTTTTCAATCCTTTCATACCTCATAATTTGTGAGGATTGTTTTTAAATAGTTTTTGATTATGTACAAATAATCGTTAAAAAAATTGAACCTTTAAGAAATTTAATGAGCGTAAGGCTTTTCACAAAAGCTCTTTTATTAATTTCGCGGCAGTTCTGCAAGTAATATTGTTTATATCTATTGCAGGGGAAACCTCAACTATATCAGCAGAGTATGATTTGTTAAGATATTTTAACCGGGAAAGAAAATAAAGCAATTCCCTTGTGCTGATTCCACCAGGTTCTGCATTCACAGTTCCCGGAGCAAAGCCCGGGTCAAGTACATCAATATCTATTGAAATGTAAAGGTCTTGGCAATATCGTAAAGACGTCATAACACCATCACATATATTTACTATACCATTATTAAATATCTGTTTTGCTGTAAAATATTTAATTCCTTTTTCTTTAAGGTATTTTATTTCATTTTCATGGGGGTTACGGATACCCACCAATATAACATTTTCAGGGTTTATGTATTCTTTGTCAACAAGCATTCTCAGATAATCCTCATGCGAAGGAACATCTGTGTAATCCATAAGGTCCGGATGAGCATCGAAAATTATCATGCCTGAGTTATAGTTTAAAAAAGCCGAAGAACAAGGATACGTTATGCTATGGTCGCCTCCAATTGCGATAAAGTTTTTACCAGCGCATGTATTCGTGATTCTAGAGTAATTATCTCTTGGTGAGTTTTTTTCAATCTCTACTTCAAGAATTTTAAATTTGCTATTACTGCCTTTTTCATTAAGATAAATGTTTTCCAGCTCATCTATGATATGAGGTGGCGCATTTTGTGTGTCAAGGGTTTTTCCCAAACCGCCTTCACCATATGGTACTTTAATTAATCTCATATTAGTAAGTTAATAACTGGTTATTTTTAATAGTTACTTATCAGATGCTATATATTTTCTTGAGATTATCTCTTCTAAAACATTAGCAGCATAACCCACATTTTTTGATTGGGGGTATCTTAGAAGTACAACAGGTGTCTCATCTCTTGCTAAATCACTTCTTAAACATTTATTTTTATATCCTGTAAAATTTTTCATTTGTTCTCTAATGTTGCTTCTTAAATCTTCATATTTGCTGATGGATTTCTGATATTTGTTGTCAAGGAGGTTATCAATATTTTTAGCATCTTTTATCGCGTATGACAAACCAATATTCAGATTCTTTAGAATATCAAAGTAAGCTTTTCCAGAAATGGAAGGTAAATGCCTAATTCTATAGTGGCCTTCACCATCATGACATCTATCCATGCCTAAAGGAATCCTTTCTTTAGAATGCCTTAAATACTGTTTCGCTTTCTTTAGTTCTGTTGGTTTTTCTTTTCTTTTATTCATCATCGGTAAGTAGTTAAAACTTATATTTAAAGCTTTTTATTTTTAGGGCATGGTAAAAATTAATACCTGCTCTTAAAAGAAATTAGTTGTTTTGCAATATAACTTAAACTTGTGTGAAATGATGGGTATGCTGAAAATAGCTTATCCATAAATCCTGTCGCACTCACTAAAAAGGTTCTGATAAAGGGTTCTTATGATTATTGGGTCCAGGCGCGTTTTTTCAACAAGAGATTCAATTTTAGCGGATTCTTGTTTAGAGTCCCTAAGTGGTATGTACATCTTTTTTCTGATTTGCCATATTTGACCTGTTTTCTCGAGCCTTTTTTCAAGTAGTTTTATAATATTCTCATCTATTTTTTCGAGTTCTTCTTTTAGGGGTTTTATTTGGTCCATATACTCTAATCTAAATAAAAATATTTAAATAACTTCCTAAAACCTTAATAAATTAGTTTGGTAAAAAGTTTTGAGAAAGCTTTTAACCCAACCCCACAAAAAAATAGGATATATTAAATTGATTATGCTGCGGTCGCAT
>JBNJGV010000029.1:0-17038 GCA_051819785.1 Nanobdellota archaeon
AGTTCTGATTATTTGGATGGTGTTGCAATAGTTCCTTCTAAGAATGGTGAAAGTGATAATAATCAAGATTCAGGAAATAGTGTCCAGAGTAACGATAGACTGCTTATATTGCTTGACCTTGCAAAGGTATTGAGTGCTGATGAAGTTTCTTCAGTTCAGAAAGTTCAGTCTTCAGCATCTCCTTCAGCTACTTCTGCTTCTCAGCCAAAGGCTGAAAGTTCAGATAATGCTACTCAAAATTCATCTGAAAAGCAAGGTGAACAAGAGCAAAGTGGAGCAGAATCTTCTGAAAAGCCGTCAGAATCAGGCACTCAAGAGCCAAAAAATGAAGGGCAGGCTTCTCCTGCAGCTGATGCAGGCGGAGAACAAGCCCAAGAGAAAACTCAGGAGCAAAATATCAACACTCAATAATTAACATGGGTAAAAACTTGGAAAAAGGGGGAAAATAAGTTGAAAATTAAAAATTGGATGAATCGGAATATAAAAACAGTTGATAAGAGCAATACAGTGCTTGAAGCTGCTAAAATGATGAAGGATAATTTTGTTGCCAACTTGGTGGTAATAGAAAATGGTTCTCCTATAGGAATTGTTACTCAAAGGGATATTTGTTACAAAATTGTTGCTATGTCTAAACCTGCTGAAAAATCAAAAGTAGAAGATATAATGACTAAAACCCTTATCACAGCTCACACAGAAGATACTGTTTCAGAAGTCTCGAGGCGAATGGGGCTTGCCAAAATTAAGCAAATTCCCATTATTGATGAAAAGCATTCTCTTGTAGGCATTATCACATCTTCTGATTTGGTAAGAGTGGTGTCCCATTTTCAAAAAGACCTTGATGCTATGATTACAAATAAATAAAATATTTATAATCTGGCCTTTTTTAATATAATCATGAGCAGATTTAAAGAAATAGTAAGCGCTTTTGCAAAGCAATCCCTCGGTGGCCTTGCTGGAGAGATTCTTCTTGAAGATTATGCTAAAAAGTTTAATATTTCTGATTTATCAAAACTTACACAAAATCAACAGCAGAAATTTATTGATGCATTTTTATGGGGAGTATACCACCGTCATTTACCTATGGAGAGAATTAATTCTTTAAGATTGCAACTAAACCTCCATTTCTCGATTTACAATGCAACAGATGCAATATCTGGAATGCTTGGAAGAAATATTAAATTAAAACCTCTTGATGTTAAATCTCAGACTTTTGAAAATTTTGAGAAAATTATAAATAATTTGGGTGAAGGGGTGATAGTTATTCCTGTAAAATTAACAGGTTATATCTCTGCGACACTTCTTGTTTTTATTTTCAGAGAAAGCGCTATTACTCTTGGAAATATAATGCTTAAATCTATGCTTGGTGTTGAAAAAACCGATGAATTCTTTGATCAGATGAAGCAATCTGCTATTAAAGAGTTCTTTAATATTGTTATTCCAACATTTGCAGATACTATCGCTAATACACTTAGTCAAGAGATATTTATTGATATGCCTGAAACAGATATAACTGATTCACAAAAACAAATAGATTATGCAATGAGTAAAATTAATTTCAGTTCAGATTCTGATTATGGGATTAAAAATATTATCTCAACCTCTTTGGGGATTTATATAGATGAAAGTAATTTTGTTGAGGGCGTTGCTTTTCTTCTGATGGAGTCAGAAAGTTCAATAGTTTCGCAGTCCATTGAAAAGACAGGAATCAAAGAAGATGACACAATTGAACAGATGGACCTTGAAAATATTGAAATTCCAAAAGATACCAATCGTTACCAGGCCATTATAAAATTCCTAAGGAATTTCACCAAGATTGAGCCTACTAAGATTGTTGATGATATAATGGAAGAGCTTGGCATATCAAGTCTTAATAATGTTTCCGTAGGTCTTAGAAGAAAATTAGTTAATACATTGATGGATGATCAGTTTTCAAGTCACTCACGAAAAGTTCATGACTTTATAAAAAGCGGTTGTGAAAAAATATTCAATATAGGCGCAAAAATGGATGACCAATCTTCTGAAACTAGCAAAACTGATTCTTTATCAAAGCTTATGAAAAAGACACAGAAACTCCAAGATGACCTTCAATAAAGGCTTTTTAGGTATTCTGATTTATACTTAAATCCTTTTTTTTTCGCTAGCTTTTGTATCCCCCTATCAAATTTTGAACCATATTGAGCACCCATCTTTTTTCTCATTGCTTCTTTTTTTCCTATACCCAGCTCAATCGCTACTTTTCTAAGAATTAGTTTTTTATGCTCTCCTCGAATTTTATATTTTCCAGGGATTGCAAGAGATGTTTTTACTAGATTTCTTTCAAGAAAGGGTAAGAATATTTCAGCCCCAACATGTTTTGCTATTGAATTATCCCTGTCAAGGTCTCGCTCTTTAATTTCTTTGAGGCCTCTTTTACATTCTTCGTTTATGTTTTCAGCGTTCTCATGTCTTTGGTAGCCTGCAAAAATCTCTTCAGAGCCAAGACCTGAGAAAACGCCGCTATGTTTATCACTGACAGAATTTTTAATGCATAGATACATCGGCATAGCCACACCGACTTTAATCACACTTGTACTATTTATAATTTTTATAACTTTTTTTAGTTTATCTTCCATATCGGTTATATTAAGTGTTGCTTCCTTAAGAGTAAATCCATATTTTTTAGCCACTTTTCTTGCAGAGACTAAATCTCTTGAGGTTTCCAATGATTTATCCTGCAGGGCTGCAGTGTAACAGGTAAAGTCAATTCCTTTCATTTTTAGGGTATATGCTATTAGTGTTGAATCTACCCCTCCTGAAAAGAGAATTGCAGGTTTTTCACCCGGGTATTTTTTTTGAAAATTTCTAACTGTCTTTTCTATAGATTTTAGAAATTCTTTTTTTAGTTTTTTTCTATAAATTATTTCCATTTTCAATTTGTAGTTTTGCGGATTTAATATATTTTAATGAAAATTTTTTTTATTCAAAGGAATAACTTCATAATTGACTAAATCAGTTTTTATTTTTAGCAATTCTCCTTATATAAAAAATGTCTTATAAATTATCTTTTTTAGTTTATAATCAAAAAATATAAATATTATAATGGTATAATTATTGGAGGTATGTCTTATCTGGAGGGATTTTGATGGAAGAAGAGAAAATTGGTGAAGTTGTAAAATATTTGGATGAAGCTGGAGTTGCTGTTGTGAAATTAAATGGTTCTCTTAAGCCAGGGGAAAAGGTTCATTTTAGGGGCAAAGCAGATTTTGAGCAGACAATAGATTCTATTGAAGTTGATAACCAGAAGATTGATGAAGGGTCTATGGGACAAGAAGTTGGGATAAAAGCCAATAGTCCTTGTGAAGCAGGGGACATGGTGTTTAAGGTTTTTGAGTAAACTTCCCCCTATAAAACAAGATTGCGCTTTTATCTAATGGGAATTGTGGGTTTTTTCTGTTTAGATGCCACTTTTTTCACATATTAGTTGATAATTTTGATAATTAACTTATATTGGTTCTTTGCAATCGAAAGCTATTTAAATACCTCCTTATTTGTCAATGACATAGTTTTAGCTTATTTTAGAAGCCAAAATCGCTTCTTAAAGCTCTGATTTATTTACAATGGGACAAGAAGGCTTTAATAAGGATGAAGGGGGAGAAAAAATCCCTGAAAATGAAAATAGTAATTTAGATTCTGAAGAAATAATCTCCGGGGCTAAAGAGGCTTTCAAGAAGGTTTTGGCGCCTGTTGAAGAAGAGATGAAAAGTTATTATTTGGACTATGCCATGTCGGTAATTATAGGAAGGGCCTTGCCTGATGTTAGAGATGGCCTTAAACCAGTGCATAGAAGGATAATTTATTCAATGAATTTACAGGGCATGCAGCATAATAAGCCCTACAAAAAATGTGCAAGGATTGTGGGTGATGTATTGGGTAGATATCACCCTCATGGTGATTCTTCTGTCTACGATGCTCTTGTGAGGATGGCTCAAAACTTTTCTTTAAGGTATCCTCTTATTGACGGGCATGGAAACTTTGGTAGTATTGATGGTGATAGCGCTGCAGCTATGCGTTATACTGAAGCAAGAATGTCAAAAATTTCAGACCAGCTTGTTTCAGATATTGAAAAAGAAACTGTTAATTTCATGGATAATTTTGATGGCAGTCTTGAGGAGCCAACTGTTTTACCTTCAAAGATTCCAACTCTTTTAGTTAACGGTACAAGCGGGATTGCAGTAGGGATGGCAACGAATATTCCTCCTCATAATATGAAAGAAGTATGTGATGCAACCATTCAGATGATTGATAATCCCGATATTGAAATAAAAGATTTAATGGAAATTGTGAAGGGACCGGATTTTCCAACCTCTGGTATTATAACTGGTAAAAGCGGAATACAAAAGGCATATGCGACTGGGCATGGCAAGGTTATCGTAAAATCAAGGATGCATGAAGAGAAGGTTAAAGGCAGGGATTGTTTAGTTGTAACTGAGATACCTTATATGGTAAATAAGGCAATGCTCGTTGAAGAGATTGCTTCAAATGTTAATAATAAAAACATTTTAGGAATCGCTGACATCCGTGATGAATCCGACAGGAATGGCATGCGAATTGTTATAGTTCTTAAGAGGGATGCTAATGTAGATATAGTTCAAAATCAACTTATGAAGTTTACAAGGCTAAAAACCTCAATAGGGATTAATCTATTAGCATTGGTTGATAATGCGCCCAAAGTAATGAATCTTAAAGAGATAATTTTTAATTTTATAAATCATAGAAAAAATGTAGTAGTAAGAAGGACAAAATATGATTTGAAAAAGGCGCGTGAAAAAGAGCATATATTAAATGGTCTTGTTATCGCATTGGATAATATTGATTCAGTAATTAAGTTAATAAGAAATTCAAAATCTGCTTCTGAGGCTTCTAGTGATTTGATTTCTAATTATGGCTTGAGTGAAAAACAGGCCAAGGCAATTCTGGAAATGAGACTCCAGAGATTGACTAATATGGAGCAAAGTAAAGTAAGGGATGATTTGAAGAAAGTAAAAGAATTAATCAATGAGTTAGAAAGTATACTTTCATCAGAGGACAGGATAAAAAATATAATTAAAGATGAGCTCTCAGAAATTATAAAATCTTATGGTGACGAAAGAAAAACAGAGATTTCTGTTGAAGATGAAGATGATGTTGATATTGAAGATTTAATCGAAAAAGAAGATGTTGTTGTTACAATCACTCATTCAGGTTATATAAAGCGTACTCCTTTAACTACATATAAAGCCCAAAAAAGAGGGGGGAAAGGAATTATCGCCGCAACAACTACAAAAGAAGATGATGTAATAGAACACCTTTTTGTAGCTAACACCCATAATTATCTTTTGTTTTTTACTGACGATGGCCAAGTACATTGGCTAAAAGTATGGAAAATTCCTGAATCTGGAAGATATACTTCTGGTAAAGCAATTGTTAATTTGTTGGAAATTCCTAAGGGCAGAACAATCACCGCAAGCGTTAAGATAGAGGAATTTTCTGATGATCAATATCTTTTGATGGCCACAAAAAAGGGCCTTGTTAAAAAGACAAGCCTTAAAGCTTATTCAAAGCCAAGAGCTGGCGGGATAAAGGGGATATTGATAGAAGAAGGTGACCAGTTGATTAATGTTATAAAAACCGATGGTAACCAAAAGATTCTTCTTGCTTCAAAGTATGGCATGGCTGTTAAATTTGATGAAAAAAATGTCCGGTCCATGGGCAGAGTTTCACGCGGAGTCAAGGGAATAAATCTTAAAAAGAATGATAAAGTTGTTGGAATGGTTAAAGCAGAGCATGACAAGACACTCTTAACAATAACTGAGAACGGTTTTGGTAAGCGGACTAATCTTGATGATTATAGATTGGTAAATCGTGGAGGTGTAGGTGTAAAAAATATTATATGTTCTGAAAGAAATGGTCCTGTTGTGACTATTAAGACTGTTTCTAATGATGATGAGGTAATGTTTATTTCTAGAAAAGGCATAATGATCAGGACAACCATAGAGGGCATTTCTGTAATTGGTAGGAATACACAAGGTGTTCGTCTAATGAAAATTTCGAAAGACGATAATGTTGTTGCTGCTGCCAAAATTGCTTCTAGTGATTCAGGTACTGATTCAGAAGAATAAAAATTAAATTAATAAGATTATTTTTGAAATTTCTCGACCGCTCTTAACAATTCGACAGGTAGCGCATATATATTAGTTTTGCTTTTGTCGTTGGTTAATGCGTTTATGCTGGTGAGTGTCCTGATATGCAAGGCGCCGGGTGATGCGTTCAGAGATTTAGCAGCCTTTACAAGATTTTTAGCAGCTTCGATTTCACCTTCTGCTCTTATTATAACGCCTCTTTTTTCTCTTTCGGCTTCAGCTTCCTTTGCCATCATTCTTTGAAGATTGCTTGGGACTTCTATATGCTTCAAGTCAACATGTTCAACCTTTACGCCCCATGGGTCTGTTGCTTCATCTACTATCTTTTGAATTCTTGTAGATAATTCATCTCTGTTACTCAAAAGCTCATCAAGATCTGCTTCCCCTACAATTTGTTTCATTGTTATTTGTGCTAATTGACTTGCAGCATAATTGAAATCATTAACTTCCATGACTGCCTTTTTAGAGTCATTTATCATATAATATAGGACTGCATTAATATTTACTGAAACATTATCTCTGGTCATTGCATCTTGGCTTGGAACATCAATTACTTTTGTTCTTATATCAATCCTTTCCCATGTCTGCAATATTGGTATTACTATCCTTAAACCAGGCTCCATTATCCCAACGAATTTTCCAAGTGTAAACTTGACTCCCCTTTCATATTCATTTACAATTTTTATTCCTGAGATTATTATCAATAAAGCCACTACAGCTCCTGAAATAATTATCGGTGTTATCATTTTTTACCTCCTTCATATGCTCCAATAACTTCAAGAGGCACTGCAAAAGTAGTTGTGTTTGTATCATCAGAGCTTATATCATTTAAACTTTGCAATGTTCTTAAGTGAAGAGCCCCAGGTATTTCCTTCATCATTTCAGCTGCCTTTGCAAGGTTTTGAGCGGCTTCAGCCTCTCCCTGAGATTTTAGGATGACTGCTTTTCTTTCCCTTGCAGCCTCTGCTTGTCTTGCCATTGTCCTTGTCATACCTTTTGGCAGCACAACATCCTTTAATTCAACCATCTCAACATCAATTCCCCATGGGTCTGTTGCTTTGTCAACTGATAATTTAATCTTTTTAGATATCTCTTCCCTGTTTGATAACACTTGATCAAGGCTGAACTCACCCACAATATCTCTCATTGTAGTTTGTGCGAGCTGGCTGATTGCATAAAAATAATTTTCAACTTTTATGACTGCCTTTGAAGAATCCTTTACTTTAAAGTAAATTACAGCGTTTATCTTAACTGAAACGTTATCCCTGGTAATTGAATCTTGCTCGGGTACATCCACGACAAGGGTTCTCATATCAACCCTATACCATTTTTGTATAAATGGTATCACGATTTTTAAACCAGGTTCCATAACACTTGTAAATTTTCCAAGAGTAAATTTAACACCTCTTTCATATTGATAGACAACTTTCAAAGAGATAAGTAATATTACAACTAAGATTGATAAAATTGTGTATATCATTTCAACTCACCAATTTCAAAAAAAGATAAGTAGTTTATAAATTTTCTTAAATTTCTTTATGTAATTGTAAATTATCAACAGAAAAGTTATATAAACTAAGTTTACTTCTTAGCTATATGTTTATAAGGCAGAAAAAAATCAAGGATAAGTATTATGCTTATTTAGTTAAAAATAAATGGACTAAAAAGGGGCCAAGACAGAAAGTTACTAAATATTTAGGACGGGTCTTTGAATTTAGTCCACAAAGAGCAATCACCTTTGAGGAATTTATAGGAGATATTAACAGGTTTAATGCCTATGATTTAGTAGAAAAGGCTGTTTGCTATGAATTGTATCTGCATGGATTTATACAGAAAAAAGGGGTTATGGTAAAAGATGATTTTAAAGTAAATCTTGCTACGTGCAAAGTAAAAAAAGCTGGCAAGGCTGCTGTTCTTAAGATAAATAATGATTTCTTATGTGATTTTACCCTAAAAAATTTACTAAGATTTACCTCAAATAAAGATAAAGAAGAAACTGCAAAAGATTTGGCTACAGCATTTATTCAGGCAGGTATTCCTGTAGATGAACAAATCTTTATAAAAGTCTTTGAGCTGATTTACAGCTCAGGCCAAACTAAGCTTTTAAAAGCTCCAGAAAATAGAGTAATAATTGTTTCAGGAGCACCTGGTACCGGGAAAACAACCCTTTCAAAAAAAATCGCTGAAAAATTATCGTTCGAATATATTGATGTGAATGAATTAATAAGTCAAAATAATATGTCAGCTGGTTTCGATGCAGATAGGAAGTGTCTGATTGTTGAAGAAAATAAGTTAGAGGCTTTTTTAATAGATAGATTAAAAAAATCTTCAAAAGCTGTTGTTGATTCGCATATGTCGCATATTATTTCTCCTGATTTAGCCGATTTATGTATTATTACACACACTAGCATAGAAATCTTAAGAAAGAGACTTGAAAACCGCGGATATCTAAAAAAGAAGATTGATGAAAATATACAATCAGAAATTTTTGATGTATGTGGTCAGGAGGCCTTTGAAAAAGGCCATAATATTTTGGAAGTAAATACAGATGATAAGTTGGATATGGATGATGTATTGGAAAAAATAAACAGAAAAGTTATTAGCTCTTTACAGACTGTTGATTAAGTAGTTATACTCTTTTTTAGAAAAGATTTTTAAATTATTTTTAATCAATTAGTTTATGATTGGCCCATTAAGGAAATTTTTTGTTCAAAGAAATAAATCTCACGCACTAGAAAATAGATTTGAAAATTTCGCGCATTCTGTGGCAGGCCATTTTAATAAATTAAAAGAAGATTTTGAACTGCAAAAAGAAAATCTTGAGAAACTCAGTGATTTTTCTGAAGACATTCATAAAGACTACAAAAATCATTGTAGTGTAACTGCTTCTGAAGTGAATTACTTGAAATCGCAAATTAATCAGCTATATACACATCAATCAAGGCAGCAGAATGATCTAGAAAAAATGCAGGAAAGCTTTTCTGAATTTATTTCTGTTATAGGCAGGGCTTTCAATGATATGCATGGCCGTATAGAAGTAGTTGAAAATAATCAAAATCAAAGGAACACCGGGTTTTTTGATGAAGTAAAACGCCTATTTTCTGAGAAAACTGTTGGCACAAAGCCAGAAAATTCTTCATCTGCAGATTATCATAAGTCTCACTTTTTAGAGAATAGTAATAGTAAGGGCTATAGTACTTTAACAAATCCGGAAACCAAGCTTCTTAATATACTAATGAATGAAAAAGATCCTATCAGTTACTCAAGGATTGCTGAAAATACAGGGAATAGTATTAATACTGTTAGAGTTGTTATGAATAATCTTAAGAAAAAAGGTGTTGTTGAGGAAAACGTATTGCCAAATGGCCAAAAATTGTTTAGTGCAAAAAACAAAGAAAAGATTAAGAAAATTTATAACTTAAGCAAAATTTAGCGCTTTTGACTTCTTTGAAATATTTTAAGCTTATTATTTGCAGGCAATAATCGTTTTTTACAATATTTGCAATGTTCGCAATATTGGTAATGCAATGTATAATGGGCATTATAATGTCTTTTTTTACAAATTTGTCTTTAGAACTAAATTTGTGCAAAAAATATGCCTATTATCCAGCATAAATGATGTATTGCCTAATATATGTTTTCTAGAACATAAGAGCATTATAATGCATTGTAATGGGCATTATAATGCATTGCTTGCTTTTCGCTTTTCTTTGCTTAATAAGTTATTGAAAATCTCGAGAGAGATTTGAATAGGGGTAAAATAACAAAAATCCTTTGGATTTTTGGAACATCCAGAGCTATGCTCTGGATTGTACCCTTGTTCCATACTCACTACCGTTCGTGGCTTAAAATACATTTTAAGCATACTCATTATCATTCGTAGATTAAGATGAATCTTAATTTTAGGGCGAGATTTTCAATTCAAAGAAATCAAAGATTTCTTGAACATGAAAATCGCTTTTCATTGTTCCAAAACCCAAATTGAATGTATTCAATTGGCCCCAGATAAACTAAGTTCATCTTGGGAATCGACATGGAGCAAGGCGAGCGTAATACCCCCTCCTTTTGGCCGGGGATAACAAAAATTCATCGAATTTTTGGTTCAAGAAATGGAAACATTTCTTTGTAGCCGTCTTGCGTCGATTTTTTGTTATTTTTTGAAGCAGTAATAGTATTTTTCTAGTTTTGATTATGGTTATGTGTTTTTTTTGATGAATTTAGTCTTTAGTTGGTAAAAGTGAGAATTCTTAGTGGGTTTTATGGTTTAAAATTCATAACTTTTTAATATGTTGAATGTTGGATTTGTTTTTGGTGTTACAAATTAAAGAAGGATTATTCGGAACAGACGGTGTAAGGGGGAAGGCTAATTTATATCCTATGACTGCTGATGTTGCCCTGAAGCTTGGGCAGGCTGCAGCGAAGGTTTTTAAGAAAGAAAAATCTAAAATAAAGATTATAATAGGTAAAGATACAAGGGTTTCAGGTTATATCTTCGAGAATGCATTAACCGCCGGGCTTTGTTCAATGGGAGTAGATGTTTATTTAGTTGGTCCTATGCCTACGCCTGCTATTGCTCATTTAGTTAGGTCTTTTGGTGGTGATGCAGGTATAGTTATATCTGCTTCCCATAATCCTGCAGAAGATAATGGTATTAAATTTTTTGATAATAATGGTTATAAACTTTCAGACGAGGTTGAGTCTGAAATTGAAAAGTTAGCACTCTCAGATAATCTGGATACAAAGGCTTATACGGGTAAAAATGTAGGCAAAGCTTATAGGATAGATGATGCCAGTGGCCGTTATATTGAGTTTGCAAAAAATTCTGTGAAAAATATTAAACTTGATGGTATTAAGGTTGTGCTGGATTGTGCAAATGGAGCGGCTTACAGGGTTGCTCCACTGATTTTCAGGGAACTTGGAGCAGATGTTTTTGTGTACGGGAATAATCCTGATGGTTTAAATATTAATAAAGGATGTGGGGCTTTGCATCCTGAGGTAATAAGAGATGCAGTATTGGGGCAGGGTGCTGATGTTGCAATATCACTTGATGGTGATGCAGACAGAGTAATAATGGTTGATGAGAATGGCGAGGATGTGGATGGTGATGAAATTATTGCGTTATGCGCGTTTTATTTGAATGGAAAATCTAAGCTTAAAGAGGATGCTGTTGTTGTAACAATTATGAGTAATTTAGGGTTTGAAAAATCATTAAAGGATCAGAACATAGCTGTTCATCGTACAGATGTAGGGGACAGATATGTTATAGAAAAAATGAGAGAATCAGGGATAATGCTGGGAGGTGAACAATCCGGCCATATTATATTTGCGCATCATAATACTACTGGTGATGGAACTATTGCAGCACTACAAGTCTTGAGTATAATGAAAAAGACCGGTAAAAAATTGAGTGAGTTGAAAAAGTGTATTACTAAATATCCTCAAGTTCTTGAAAGCTTTTATGTTAAGGAAAAAAAGCCTATTGAATCCATGCCCAATGTAAAAAAACTTATTGAATCCATTGAAAAAGAAATGGGCTCTGAAGGAAGAGTTTTGGTGAGGTACTCTGGTACTGAAAAGAAATGCCGGGTTATGGTTGAGGGTAAAGATGAAGAAAAAATTAAAGAAGCTGCTCAAAAAATATCTGATATAATAAAAAAAGAGGTGGAAAATTGAAAGCGGTTATTTTAGCGGCTGGCAGGTCAACACGAACATATCCTTTGACAATGACAAGGCCTAAACCCTTGTTGAAAGTAGCTAATAAGACATTGCTCGAGCATAATTTAGATAATCTTGTTGAGCTAGTAGACGAGATTTTGATTGTTGTGGGCTATAAAAAAGAGATGATAATGGATTACTTTGGTGATACTTATAAGGGAATTAAGTTAAAGTACATAGTACAAGAAGAAGCTCTTGGCACAGGACATGCATTATTGGAAACAAAAAAACATTTGAGTAATTCTTTTATTGTTTTGAATGGTGATGATTTGTATTCAGGGGATGATTTAAATGAGCTCAGTAAACAGAATAATTGTGCATTGGTAGTTGAAAGGGAAAATCCTTCAGCTTTTGGTGTATTTATGCGTGAGAATAATAAAGTTACAGGGCTTGTCGAAAAACCGCAAGACCTCGATTTTGGGCTTTGTAATATTGGTTGTTATGTTCTTGATACAAGGATTTTTGAGCATCTTGAAAATCTTAATTTAAGCTCAAGAGGGGAGTATGAAATCACTGATGCAATTGATGCGTTGATTAAGGATGATGATTTTAAAGTATTGGAAGTAAAAAATTTTTGGATTCCTGTAACCTATGCCTGGAATTTGCTTGATGCCAATGAATTCCTCTTAAAAGAAATTGGTGAGAACATTCAAGGAGAAATTGAGGACAATGTTCAAATAAAGGGAGAGTTGCAACTTGGCAAAAATAGCCGGGTTATGTCTGGAACTTACATTGAGGGCAATGTTATTATTGGACAAAATTGTAAAATTGGCCCGAATGCATATATACGCGGGCCAACTTCTATAGGCGATAATTGCAGGATTGGTCCTTCAGAGATTAAGGCTTGTGTTTTTTTTGATGATGCAAGGTGTGATCATGTTTCTTATATTGGAGATAGTGTCCTTGGTCAAAGTGCTCACATTGGTGCGCATACTATAACTGCAAATTTACGGCATGACAAGTCCAATATATCTTCAATGATAAAGGAAAAACTAATTGATACTGGAAGGAGAAAATTAGGGGTTATATTTGGTGACTCAATAGATACCGGCATAAATACATCATTTTATCCGGGGAGAAAAATGGGTCCAAATACGTATACTGTTCCTTCAGATATAGTTAAAAGGGATGTTGGGTAGTGTTTTAATTAGGCACTATTAAATTAAATAAATCTCTGCAGTTAGCATGCTGGATTTATCCGGGATTTTGCTGTAAATTTATTGAAAAATTTCATACCATAAAAAAAGAAAGGAGGAAAAATATGTGCGGAATTATAGGGATTGCATCACAGGAAGAGTTTTCGGTTAATAGATCATTATTAAAGGGCCTGAAAAGACTTGAGTATAGGGGTTACGATTCATGGGGGTTTGCTACTAATTCTGGTGATTATTATAAGACTACGCAAGAAATAGGACCTCTGGATAATGATGTGTTATGCAAAACCGGAATTTCTCATACTCGTTGGGCAACTAATGGTGGGGCAAATAAATTGAATTCTCACCCTCACTTTAATATGGGGAAAGATATATTTATAGTACATAACGGAATAATTGAAAATGCATCTGTTTTACAAGAAGGATTGATGAAAAATGGTTATGAATTTACATCAGAAACAGATAGTGAGGTGATTGCCCATCTTGTTGATGAAAAATTTAAACAAAATAAAAATATCAAAACAATTTTTTCTGAGTTATTAGAGGAATTGGAGGGGACTTTTGCAATTTTAATAATTAAAAAAAATGACCCAAACATTTATGCTCTTAAACGCGACTCGCCCCTTGTTCTCGGGATTTCTGAAGATAAATTTATTATCAGTTCAGATGTATATGCATTTAGTGATGTTACAGATAAGGCTATCTTTTTCGAAGATAACGAGTTTGCAGTTATAAGGCCTGATGGCTACGAGTTTTATGATTCTGGTTTAAATTATCTTGAGAAAACCATTAATAGATTTTCATGGGAAGTAAAAGAGCAGGACAAGGGGAATTATGAGCATTATATGCTAAAAGAGATAAATGAAGAAGCAGAAACAGTAGAGCGCCTTTTGCAGAGCCTTGAGACTACCCAGTTTGACAGGCTCAAAAAGTTTGCTGAAGAACTCGAAAATTCAGAGCATGTAGTTTTTGTTTCTTGCGGGACAAGTTATCATGCATCATTAGTAGGGGCTTATATTTTTAATAGCCTTGGTATAAAGAGCCAGGCAGTTATCGCTTCAGAGTTTGAAAATTTTGTGGATATTGACTCGAATACTACGGTTATTGCAGTTTCACAATCAGGTGAAACAATGGATGTTGTTGTAGTTTTGAAAAAGGCGTTAGAGAAAGGTGCAAAAATTTTGTCTTTAGTTAATGTGCCTTATTCAACAATCCAGCGTTATAGTACTGTTTCTTTAGAAATAATGGCTGGCCAGGAAATCTGTGTCGCTGCTACAAAAACCTTTACTAATCAATTGATTGCTTTTTTTGCAATTGCAAAAGAAATGGGATTTAATAATATTAATATTTCTTCTATTAGTAAAAAAATTAGAGCGACAATAGATAAAACTACTGGCACTATTAAAGATTTAGCTAGCGATTTAATAGACAAAGAACATATTTTTGTTTTAGGAAGAGGTGTTTCCTACCCTATTGCAAGAGAATTTGCTCTTAAGCTTAAGGAGATTCCTTATATCCATGCAGAAGGTATGATGGCAGGAGAGTTAAAACACGGAACAATTGCCTTGATTGAAAAAGGAACTCCTGTAATTTCTTTGATTTCAAATGATAATAGTGATATGGTTTCTAATACAAAGGAAGTTGAGGCAAGAGGAGCAAAAACGATAAAAATATCAAATACAGGAAATGGCTATATCAATCTTGAGGAATCAGATTCAGCAGAATTCAGTATATATGCAAGTATTGTCGGACATTTGCTTAGTTATTATATAGCTAAATATAAAGGTCTTCCAATTGATAAGCCTAGAAATCTTGCAAAAAGTGTGACTGTAAAATAAAATTTTTATAATTGAAATTTTTTATTTGATGTTAGATTTTTGTTATTCACTGGCAGCATGAAGGCTTTCAGATATACCTGAATATAACTCAACTAAGGAAGAGAAAAGATGTTTTCCAACTCTTTGTGACATTTCTTTATTATACTGATTTATCATCGGAAGAATTTTCACATTATTTTCAAACATTTCTATTCCGCCTTGTGTCAAATCGTTAATAGTAAGGTAAGTGTTAGTCTTATATTTATACATTTGATCCATTATCATATTTGTAATTTCAAACCTTCCTTCTGATAAAACGTCAAATTCATAGAGGGCGTCTCCTACTTTAGATATTGGAATATCTAATTCAACACCTACAATATTAACATTATCCGGCATTTCCTGATTTTTTGATTCGAGTTGTTCTTTTATTATTCCGCAAAAATGACCTGTCTTGTCAAAGATTACTTCCTCTGCAATGTAACTTGCAGTTTCTGCCTGCTTATATAATAATTCTGGAGAGTAAGATGTAATCAAATGCTTAATGTTTTCTGAAGCAAAATATGCCATTTCTTCTATAGAGTAAGATATATTTTCATGCTTTTTACAGATAGTCTTATAGTTTTCAACACCATAGCTTTTGCCTTTATTACTCATCGAAAGAACTCTTTTGTCAACATCCTGGATAACTTTGTTTTCTAGGTCATTCATGTATTTCGTAATGCAATAGATTTATTTAAATCTTTTCAAGAGTTTGTTGTCTCTATTTTAAGACAAATCACTTTTCTATCGATTCATAAAGAATAATGCATGAAGTAAGAACGTGGTTGTAAAGGTTTTCTAACATAATTTGATCTTTAATAATTCTTGTGCTGAATTTATCAACTATTGAACCTGCCGTTTTTATTATTTCTTGTGTTGTTTGGGAATCTTCAAAATTCAAATTATTTAGTTTATTGATTATACTTTCATATGGTTGCTTGTAAAGCCCAAATCTTTCTGTGATATCAGTAAATTCTGGATTTTTATATTTCGTTTCTATATAATTGTAAAAATCAATAAAATTTTTTGTTAGTATATCAAATGAATTGTCAAAAACATCGTCTTTTAATTGTTCATCAATAGTCCTGCTTACTAAGTCACACAGACCTATTATGTAGCTTCCAGCTTCATTATTGCTTTCATAAAGTTCAAAAAGCTTTTCCAGATAATTCTCATCATCCATACTATATATAATTGTTTTAGATATTAATAAGATTTTGGTAAGTTTTTTAAAACTAATAATATCTCTAAAGGTTATGCAATACCAATTTTCAGCGTTTGATTTACATTTTTTGATTAAAGAGTTAAGGGAAAGATTAAAAGATGGGAGGGTCGATAAGGTATACCAGCCGCAAAAAAAAGATTTCCTGCTCACTTTCCATGTCCCTTCTAAGGGTAAACATATGCTAAAGATAAATCTGCCCAATGTTATGTATATTACTGAATTTAAAGAAGAGATGCCCACTCTTCCTCCCCATTTTTGCCTTTTTTTAAGAAAGCATCTCTCTGGTTCGTTTTTAAGAGAAATCAGGCAATGCGGGTTTGAGCGTGTTGTTGAATTTATTTTTGAAAATAAGCATGGCAAAAAGCACCTTATTATTGAATTTTTTTCAAGGGGCAATATCATATTGACCGAGAGCGATTATACTATAAGGAGCCTTCTTGAAATCCAGGCCTGGAAAGACAGGAAATTAAGAGGAAATGTGAAATATGAATTTCCACAAAGGGAATATAATCCTCTTGAGATGGATTTTTCTTTATTTAGCCAATGCATAGAAAAAAGTGATAAAGAAGCTGTTGTAAAGACTCTTGCTCTTGATTTGGGTTTGGGTGGCAGGTATGCAGAAGAGTTGGTTTACAGGGCAGGTGTTGATAAGAACCAGTATTATGTAGATGAGGATTCAAAGAAAAAATTATTTGCTGAACTTGATAAATTCAGGCAAGAGGCAGTTGAACCTCAAGTGTTGTATGAAAATGATCAGCCAAAGGCCGTTTTACCCTTAAAACTGCAGACGCTCGAAGGGAACCCTAAAACCTTTAATTCTTTTAATGAAGCTCTGGATAATGTGCTTGCCGGTGAAAAAATAGAGACTGAAAAAGAAAAGAAGTTAGCTCCGTTTTTTAAGAAAAAAAGAAAGCTTGAACTCCAGGT
>JBNJGV010000030.1:0-16758 GCA_051819785.1 Nanobdellota archaeon
TTTAAAGGACATTGGCAAGAAATGGTGTGCTTTCTCTAGATTTAACAAGGATAATTTCAATATATTAGACAAGCTTCTGTAACCGCAAGTCCTCCAAAAAACCCGAAAATTCTCTTAAATTTACCCAATAATCTATTTAAATCACTTAATTCAATGACTAAACCATGCAACTCAAGGAAATTGATAATATTAAAGACAAAATCCACACAATCAGAGAAAAACAAGTTTTGCTGGATAAGGATTTGGCTGAATTGTATGGTGTAACTACTAAACGCTTAAATGAATAAGTTAGGAGAAATAAGGAGAGATAGGTTCACTTAATTCGCGCGTTCGATACACTTTGAATTAAATTCAAAGAATTTCCAAAAGATTTTTGCTTCAAATTATCCAATGAAAAAATCTTGAAATCACAAATTGTGATAACAAGTTGGGAAGGCATCGGAAAAAACCTCGTACTTTCACTGAAAAATAAGTGCGCAATTTTCCTAGGAAATTGCCTTAGAGATTTCATCCCTTATTTCATCTATTTTCTTTTGTGATAAAAAATCAAGATTTACCTTACATTCTAAAACAAAGTCGGTAACCTTTTTTTCGTCTATAGGTTTGGGCTTTTTGAGATAATACTGAACACCTATTCTTACCTCTTTAAGCGTTGTTAGAAAATCCTTATATTCAGCTAACCCAAGAAGATTCATGAGTTCAATTGTGCAATCATGTATCTCACATTTTATCCCTATCTTTTGAATAACAGCGTACAAAGCATTATAACAAGCATAGTAACCCATGATATTTTTCCATTTTAAGGAACTCTTTTTCATATCGTTAAGATCAACATCCGCTTCTTTGATATAATCAACAGATAACCTCTCATTAGGCTCGATAATCTTTAATCCTTTTGCTTGCAAAGAACACCATTTTAATTTACCCATTATATGCCTCCAAAAGGATTCTCACGAATTTTTCATGCTCATTAAGGATGATATGATTATCAGCAATTTCCCAAGCAAGAGAATCTTTATTAGTGAGGGCCTTTTTAAAGTCATTAAATGTACTTTTTTGCTGATGTATCTTTACAGGAGAATCTGAAACATCAACCTTATCTCTTCCAAAAAAAACAACATCAAGATCATTACCTTCTCCGTATTTTGCATAAGAGCCAAAGATTATTTTCGTATTTTTAACCCTTTCAAGATAAAAGCCAATTTTTGGATTTGAATTAAAGAATTCTAAAGCTTTATATGTCTCAAGAAAAAGAAGAAAATAAAAGGCTTTCGCGCTCAATAAATCAATATAATAGAACTTGTTCCTCCCCTGGGTAATGCTTTTTATAAGCCCCAATTCTTCAGCCCCTTTGAGTTTTCTTGAAACAGTCCTTTTTGGAATGGACATCTTCTTTGAAATATCTGATGAGCTTTTTTTCTGTGAATAATTAGAAGTGAAAGGAACTAACAACTTCAAAAAATCACTATCAAGATTAAGCCATTCTTGTCTCATATAAGCCAGAAATGGCTTATAATATAAATAAGTTTCGGTAATATGAGTTTCAAAAATGGAAATCGCAAAACGCAAACGTATTCCAGAAATTCCAGCAAATAGACCAGAAACTTGTAGAGCATGACCAGAAATTTTGAAAAAGTTTTCAATGCCATTCAGGACAACGAAATCAGGCCAAAGAAAGGCATTTTCTTCGACGGCCAAGTCTTTAACGCCCACAAATTCACAAGCGACCTTATAAGCTCATAACTGACCCCTCACAACTCAAAACTGACAACTCCCAACTCATAACTGATTTCTCAATTATCTTGGTTTATTTATAAGCTAGCTCAATAGCTCCCCTGGCTTCAGGCATCTGATAAAAAAATTCTTTAGTCTCCAAAGGCAAAGCATCCCCAATCACTTCTACCCTGTTTCTTCCGTTTTCTTTCGCATTATAAAGCGCCTTATCAGCCTTACATAGCATCTCCTCTTTAGAAGCGCAATTGCCGATATAATTAGAAAGGCCGGCACTTAATGTCACTGGCTCTTGCTTTCCATCGATGAGGAACCTGTTGAAATTCTTTAGATTATTAAGCTCATTGGAATAATCATGGCCGCTTTTATATCTATTTGAAACTTCGCGGACTAATTCATTTCTTTTCTCTTTTGCACTGCTTTTTACTTTCTTGGGAACACTATCCCTAATTCTTTCTGCTAATTGATATCCTTCTTTAAGTGTTGTCTGTGGAGCAATTACTGCAATCTCTTCTCCTCCATATCTATATATACTATCCACTTCTCTTGTGCTTAAATTAATTGCATCAGAAACCTCTTTAAGCACCCAGTCGCCAAACTGATGCCCATAAGTGTCGTTTATTTTTTTAAAATAGTCAATATCAGTCATTAAAAGCGAAACATCCTGGCCGGCGTCTTTTTCATAAGACCTTTTTACTCTTTGTATTTCTTTTGACAAATCACTATCAAAAGTGCTTCTGTTATACAAGCCAGTCAACCCGTCTGTCACATTTTCCATACGCATAGCTGAATAAATGGCATCAAAATCTGCCCTTTGGTCAGGTGTCAGGGTTTCATAAAACCTCATAAACTTATCCTCAGAAACACCTTTTGGAATTGATAAAAAATCATCATCCTTTTCTAATCGGTCTTCCAGGGAATTTTGCTTAATTGTTTGACTCATATTAGTACTACATAGTAACACTTATATTTAAATCTTTTGGTTTGTCTACACTTGTGAGTGACAACATTCATTTAGAGAAATATTTAATCTCTGCTTCTCCCGAAGAAGTATTATAAACAGCAACACTAAACCGGCCCTTTAGCTCAAGACGCTTGGCCCCCATAACAGAGCCGGGATTCACATGAAGAGTATTATTAAACCATTCAATACAAGCCATATGCGTGTGCCCGCTGGCAACTAGATCATACTTTCCTGAATCTAAAAGAAGCTTAAGTATAATTGGCTGGTGACCATGGGTAATTGCAACATTCCGACCGCTAACGACACCTTCCCACACACCCTCATCAGAAAGAGTAATATCAAGATTTTCTTTTTTAATAAGCTCATAATACGGATGTGTGTCGCCTTCATTATTACCAAAAACACTCCTTATCGGGCAATCCAGCTCAAGAGAAGCCTCAAGCATAAAGGGAGCTACCCAGTCGCCGCAATGCAGAACAAGCCCGACTCCCGACTCATTAAAAAAGCGAAAAGCTCTTTTTGTATTTTCTATATTATCATGCGTGTCTGAGATTATACCTATTAGCATAGATTGAACAGACTACTAAAGAATTTTTAAATCTAACGATTAGCGCAAGCCTTTATCTTTCTAATAAACTCATCTATATTGAACCTATCATTTTTTACATCCGCTGACTTGCATGAATATTCTGCGCAAGGGGTTGTTATTTTTGAAATTTCTCTCATATGCTGCAGTGTTTTTTTATCACCCGAGCTATTCATTGAGCAAAAAAAGGCTGCGCTTGCAATCTTGCCTTTAAAACGCTTAAGATAGGTTCTGATAGCAGGACACATCGTAAAAGCCCACACAGGTGTGCCGATAACCACAATGTCATAATCCTCTGGATTTTTCTTTAATGGTTTTAAAGAGGTTGTTTTCTTTTGTATCGCATCTTTCCCGCTTTTTAGAGACCCTGAAACACCACTTCTATCTACTGCATCATAGATTTCCTCGCAATCTGCATTCAGCTTTTTAGTAATAGCCTGACCGGCTTTGCGGGTAATTCCTGTCCTTGAATACCATACAACTAAAACTTTCATATTTAGTTGCAAAGAGCGCCAGATATTTAAATTAATTGCTTTGATAAGGCAATCTAAACCTTATAACAGAGAAACCAGAAATATTTTAAATAATAAAATACACCTGACTACTATGGAATGGTATCTTTTTGACTTGGACAATACACTAATTAAAGGTAGGATTTATGCAGATATATACAACTATGTAATAAAAGAAATCTGTGAAAAATATTCTACTGATTTAGAAGGAATTGATAAAAAAGCAACTGAACTGGGGCTTAAAAGGAATCAAAGGGATAGATGGGATACAGGAACACTTGCCGAAAAGCTCAACTGCCCAGAAATATATTACGGGCAACTTAATGCGCACTGCAATTACACATACCTAATCCCTCAGACAAAGGCCGCACTCGACAGCCTAAATAAAAAAAATCATAATACAGGGATAGTCTCCAATTCTATGAAAAGAACAATACATACCTATATGAGAAATTTTAACCTCGACGTAGACTTTGTCTTTTCTTCAGAGGATGCAAAAGCTAAAAAAGATACTGATTATTTTTGGGAAAGCCTAGCAAGGTTAGTTGACCCAGCGAATACATTAATCATCGGGGATAATTTATATGAAGATATAGAAATGGCACAAAGGCATGGATTCAACACATTCCACTTTAAAGAAAATAAGAGTAAGCCCAAAGATATCCTACAATACGCAAAATAATTAAAATGCAAGAAGATAAACTTTTACAAAGACGCCTTGAAAACATCTCAGGGCTGAATGAGAGGCTTTGCGATATTTTAGGTTACGGGCTGAAAAAAACAGATATTCCTGAAAACCATAGTGGATTTTTTAATAAAAACCGCTACAAGGCAAGAACTAATCTTTATATGCTTGAAATCTACAACAACATATCTGTTTCTAATCTAAATAATATAGCAATACAGGAAAGAGATATAAACAAAGGATATTGCCTTGAAAGCCCGCTTTATACTCAACACACTTTACCCTTAAGCGCATCATACAACTTACTATGCCAATTTATAAGATATACAAACCAATTACAAGAAGATATAAGCGGGTGGGATAACAGGCTTTATGAAAAGAACCCCAATTTATTCAATTTTATAAACAAAAAAATTAATCATGACACAATACTTTCTTACCTTGAGTTTGAAGAGCAGGCAGCAATGTCCAATTGCAGGACACAAAGGTCATATTCAAGAAGTACAATAGTATACAACTTTAAAGACTCAGAAAACATAATGGTGTATCCTTTCCTGAAATCGCAATTCACCGAATACGTTAAAAACGTTGAAGGGATAATAACCAATTCTTTAGATAAAAAAGGTAAAGTTCTACGCGGGCCATGGTAAAAAAACTCTGCAAAAAACTTCTTAAAAATTACGAAAAAAATATTTTACCATGCTGGCAACACCAAATGCTGCTGCTAAAGTAAGAACAATTACTGCCCCAGAAGGAAGGTCAAAGATATAACTAAACACTAATCCAAGAAGTGTGAAAAAAACAGCTATAATGCTTGAAAAAATCATCATTGATTTAAGCCTGCTGCAAAATAATTTCGCGATTACCGCAGGCATTGTTAATAGTGCTATAACAAGGATAATTCCCACAACCCTGATCATCATAATTATGCTTGATGCAACAAGGCATAAAAGCAAAAGATAAAGTATCCTTGTAGGCACACCAGAAACCTCACTGAATTCCTCATCAAATGAAATCGCCTGAAATTCTTTGTAAAATAAAAAAACCACAAGCAGAATAATTGAATCGATTATTATCATTAATACAATATCACTAAATGGAACTGTAAGGATTGAGCCGAACAAATAACTAAAAAGATCAGGAGTATATCCTGGCGCGAGACCAATAAATAATATTCCAAGAGCCATCCCCAGACTCCAGAGTATGCCTATAGCTGAGTCCTGGGTAATCTTTATTTTTCTTTCTATTGAGCCAATTCCCAGAGCAGATAAGATGCTAAAAGGCATAGCCAAAAGCAATGGATTTACCTTCAACAAAAGCCCAAGCCCTACACCACCGAAAGCTGCATGGGCTATACCGCCACTTATAAACACCAGCCTCTTAACAACAACATATGTTCCCATTATCCCACAGGCAATACCTACAAGAATCGCTGCTAAAAATGCATTCTGCATAAACTGGTACTCAAAAAAAGGAATCATTTATGCTCACCTAAAACTCTATGAGGAACACCATGCGCTACCATCTCTACAGGGCATTTATAACTTTTTGAGAGATGCTCAATACCCTCTTTTGGATTCCCGTGATAATGTAAAGTTTTATTCAGGCACGCAATCGTTTTCACATAGCTTGAAATAAAACCAATATTATGGCTTACTATTATAATCCCTATCTTTTTATTCAATTCTTTCAAAAGATTGTAAAATGAACTCTGCCAGGCGGAATCAAGCCCTGAAACCGGCTCATCAAGAATTAGAGCCCTTGGCTTTGAGCACAAAGCTCTTGATATAAGTATCCGCTGCCTCTGCCCGCCTGAAAGCTCTCCAATCTGGCTGGATTTAAATTCAAGCATACCTGTTTTTTCAAGAGCTTCATAAGCGATATCATAATCCTGCTTAACAAATTTTTTCCCAAGGCCTCTTTTTACAAGCCTACCCATAAGTACAACATCCAATACAGTCATAGGAAACTGAAAATCAAAAGCGAAATACTGCGGAACATAGCCTAAAAACTTCCTACCCTTTTTTGGGTTAAGCCCGAATAGCTTTATTTTACCGCTATCCTGCTTGAGCAGGCCAAGAATCAATTTAAGAAGCGTACTTTTCCCTCCGCCGTTAGGTCCGATTATTCCCAAAAAATCCTTATTATATACTGTTAAATTAACGTCTTCAAGGGTTTTTTCTGACTTAAAATAAGAAAATGATACATTCTCTAATTCAATAATCTTTTTCATCTAAAAAGAGGGAGTCTTCCACTGTTTTTATTTTTAATTAAAATCATAACAAAAATCAGGGATTATTTGTTGCAAGCCCTAACTCACCCTAAAAAGGGCCACATCAATCAAAAGGCTTATTTATTCAATAATTATCAAGTGCATAATTTTATAAATGATGTTTCTACTCCAAAGTTATCATGGAAGAGACAGGAATAATATTGGGTTTTGAAAAAAAAGATAAAGAAGAATATAAAACCTCAATGAAATTTCTAACTGAATTAGACCAGAATATAAAATACGATTTTTCAGACACATCAAATATTGAACCGGCAACCATATCAGAAAGGCCGGGGAAAGTAACATTTACCTACACTAAAGCTAATGACAAGGTTTTTGCAGGTTTTACAAACACACAAGAAAATCTCGTAGAATTGATTTCAGGAAATTCAATGAATATAAAAGATAAAAATCAAGAGCCTGCGTGCATTACAGATATTGTAACTCTTGACACAGTCTATACATTAACAAAAGATGCAGAGATGATATCCCTTATAAACCCTGAAAAAAGATTCCAACTGAACCAGGATATAAAAAGGCTTCATTCTTTTTTACCAGATAAAAACACTGCATACATATTAACATTTCTTGAAGAACCTAAAGAAAAATATGAGATATATAAACTAACACCTAAACTAAAAAAGCTTATTTCAATTGACCATGTGGTTAATCCTAACGGGGATGTAAATCTTCAAAAGCAAAACGATATATTAGTAACTGATGTTATGCAGTCCTCGCTTATAGCCTACAAGCCTGCAAGAAATGGAACAAATGATTTCAGGATGGAAAGGCTTGATAAGACTTTTATTAATAATGGCAAATATCATTCATTCACAATCTTACCCACAAAACAAGCCGATCACTTACCCATAATTGCATCAGTGCAAGACCAGGAAGACACCAACAAATTGATTTATTATAATATCAATCTTCTTGACCAGCAAAAAAACACAAAAACCCAAGTACCCATTAAAATTGAGCAAGGCTACCATATAGAGCATATTGGCCTTATAAAAAATAAAGCGCTTTACAACACACTAAAAGAAAACTACTTGTCCTAAAGGAGCTATGTTTTGCCTATAGCATCTGCAACATTTTTCAGGTTGTCAATATAATCCACAGCAAGCGGGTCAAGCTTAATAACCTGCCCATTTATTTCTTTAGCAATAACTTTAGCATTTTTCTCTGAAAATTGGGGTGAAGTAAATATTACATTTATATCATTTTCTTTCGCAGTCTTTATAATCAGCTGCATATCTTTAGCAGATGGCTTTTTCCCCGCATTTTCAATAGCAACCTGCTCAAGGCCGTAATCATTCGCAAAATTTTGCCATGCGCCATGATAAACAATAAATTTGTCAGTAGAACTGCTACTAAGCGCTGCCTTTATATATTTATCAAGTCTTGAGAGCTCTTCAAGATGGTGATTTAAATTATTTTTATAAAATTCCTTATTAGCAGGATCAACACTTACAAGCCCTGAGTAAATGTTTTTTAATATAATTTCTGCCTTTCTAGGAGATACCCAAACATGAGGATCATTAAAGCTTAAATTCTTTGAGCAATCAAATACTTTTATATCCTCATTAAGCTTTTCGATATTACCTGACCATGCAACCTCAAAATCTATTCCTGAGCCAGCCTTAAAATACACATCAGAGTTTGACACCCTTGCCATTTTACCGGGGGAAGGCTCATAGGTATGAGGGTTAGCACCACTAGGCACAAGCTTTATCACCTCTGCTCTATCATCTGCAATCCATTTTACAAAAGTATCAAACGGGGAAAGGCTCACAACTACTTTAAGGTTTTCAGAATCTGCCTTCTCTCCGCAGGCGGAAAGCATAACTCCTATTAATAAAAGAACTAAAACAAGCCATCTCATACGCACAAAAGAAAATTAAGAAGTTTATATTTTTTTCCAAGTAAAAAAGAAAAAATAAAAAGAGGGGGGAAAATTAACTGGCTAGATATTTTTCATGCATTCGCATGGATTATAGCCATCATTGAGAGCCTCTGTTACGCTTTTAAACACATGCCTGTTTTTTGGCTGTATTTTTTTAGCATAAGGGCATGAAACTTTATGCACAGTTGAACCGGTTTTTGCAGCAACGAGCTGTTCAGTCTTTTTTTTACCTTCTCCTGAAAGCTTCATATTTAATTTTTTATTCTCTTTTTTTAATTGATTAACCTGGTTTTGCAAAGAAGAGATATGTTCTTTTACTAACCTGAAGGCTTCTTTTGTTTTTTGTTCATTTGCATACATGAGCAACACCTCTTGTGTTATAACTTATTGGTAGTATCTTTTCATTTAAATATTTTTCTATTATTTACCACCTTTAAGTTACAGCGAGCTACACAAAACTTTTTAAATAAATCCAAGAAACAGAGAACTAAAATGAATGTTAAAGACTTTAAATGGCAAAAGGATATGACCGCGAATGACTTGGTAGGGCACCTCTCACAAATAGGATTCCAAAGTATAGAGCTGGGAAACGCCACTAATGCTATAATAAACATGAAAAAGGCAGGAGCCAAGATATATCTTACGTTTACCTCAAATATGGTAACTTCAGGCCTTAGGGGATTTTTTGCCCAGTTAATAAGGCTCGGCATGTGTGACGGGATAGTCACCACTGTAGGAGCTATAGAAGAAGATATAATGAAAGCCATGGGAGAGAAATTTATAATAGGTGATTTCCAGCCGGATGATGTAGAGTTATATGAAAAAGGGATAAACAGGGTGGGAAATCTCTTTATCACAAGCGAGAGCTATTCAAAATTTGAAGATAAAATTACACCTATCCTAAGCAAATTATACGAAAAGGATAACAGATGGACAGTTTCAGGCATGCTTAAAGAGATAGGAGAAATGTTCGATGATAAAGATTCTATCCTTTCAATGGCTTCAAAAAAAGAAGTGCCAGTATTCTGCCCGGCAATAACTGACGGAAGTTTCGGCTTTCATCTTTTTATGTTCCAGCAAGACAAGCCGGATTTTGTAATAGATGTTGTAAAAGATTTTAAGAACATTCTTTTTTCCACAACACAAGATGATCAAAAGGGATTAATAAGCCTTGGAGGGGGAGTAAGCAAGCATCATGCAATACTCGCATGCCTGCTTAATGGCGGTGTAGACTATGCAGTATATATGACAACTGCGCGCCACACTTCAGGCAGCCTATCCGGCGCAACAACAAAAGAAGCAAAAAGCTGGGGTAAGATAAAAGATGACTCTGATGCAGCAACAGTTATAGGAGATGTAAGCATAACTTTTCCCCTTGCCATGATAAGAGCTCTTGACACTCTGGCGCAAGAAGGCATAATTGCGACAGAATAATAATAATAATAATAATAATAATAATAATAAAAATGAAAACTAAAGCTAAATTCCTGCTCAGTAAAAGCGAGGCACTGAATAGATACAAGCAGGTAGAAAAATTAGCTGATAAAGTCTCGTATTCATTTAAAACAAACAGGGAAGTAGGCCTTATCCTAAGGGACAATACAAAATGTAATTTTTCAATTCATAGCCCAAAAGCGCTTGAATATCTAAATACCCCTGAAAGGATATGGTACTTTGCGCAAGGGATTGATTACGAAGAACTAAATGCTATTTTTAATAAGAAAGTTAAAAGTTTTGTTGTTGACAATACATCTGATCTTAAATTATTGACTGAATATATAGACAAGTATAAAATTGAAATAAACCTCCTTTTACGTATGAGGCTTAAAGAAAAGACAATCCACACAGGAAAGCATTTTGTTTTCGGGTTTTACAGCTCACAAATAAATAAATTAATTCCTGAACTCAGAAAAAACAATAACATAAAATATTTAGGCATTCATTTCCATCGCAAGACACAAAATATTGGTGAATGGTCGCTGAAATTCGAGCTTGAAAACATGCTTGAAAAAGAAACACTTAAATTTATAGATTATGTAAATATAGGCGGTGGCATCCCGGGCAAGTATAAGAATTTTTCTTCAGATGTTACAAAGGGCATTTTTGAAAAGATAAAAGAGTTTAAGACCTGGCTAAATAACCAAGAAATAAAAATGATAATAGAGCCGGGAAGATTTATTGCTTGCTCAAGCGTAAAACTTGAAACAGAAATAATGAACATCCAAGACAATACAATTATAGTTGGCTGTTCAGTTTTCAATGGCGCAATGGATACCTTTGTAGCCAATATACGCCTTGAAATAGACAAAGAGCTTTCTTCCGAAGAAGGAAAACCCTACACAATCAAAGGAAAAACACCAGACAGTGTTGATATTTTCAGATACAAAGCATACTTAAACAATCCAAAAGTAGGCGATAAAGTAACATTTCTTAATGCAGGAGCATATAATTATAGTACAGATTTTTGTCTTCTTGAGCCAATTGAGACAATCATTGTTGAATAAAAACCAAAATACCAAAAATTTGCTAAAAGATCTCAGTCAAGCCTTTTTGTGATTTTTTCAAATATATCATTTGTCTCTGGCTTATTCACATACGCAAGATTCCGGTATATGTCAGAGCTGGCTTCAAGAAGAGATTCCATCCTTTTTTGCTCGTATCCTGCAAACACAGAAAAATTACCATAATCACAAGACAAGCTCTTAAAGCGCTGCCTTTTCTCATTAGAAATATTTTGGCTGCGACAAGCATAATGGTTGATATCATTTGACATGCCCTGCGCCTGAACCCCAAGCAAACGCCAGCCTATTGCCTTTTCTGCATAAGTGTTTATTTCACCCTGGCATCCGAAGCCTAGTATACCTAAACTTAAAAAATTAGCCAATCTACCCAAGAATTTTCTTGTGCAGCTAGGAGAGCTTGACTTAATATCCTCAAGCTCACCAAACTCGTATTCAAACTGGCTTATAACTTGCCTATTCTCTTCACCAGCTTGTTTAAAAAAATCATACACAGATGACCTGAATCCTTCAGTAAAATAATCATCAAGCAATTCAAAATTTTTATTTTGGTTTCCAGAAAATTGCTTTTTAGAAAGGCTACTGGTTTCTGATATAAATGGAAGTATCCTGTAAATAGCTAAATCACCGGGATATTTTATTTTAGTATCCGGAAATAAAACTGCATAATAATCCTCGCCATTTTCATTTTTTGCAAGATTCAAAACTGAATCATCAGTTAAGCTAATCAAAAACTCAGGGCTTTCGAACTGAGTATTAAGGGTTATTTCATCAAGAGTTTGCGGCCTTACCATTATGAAAAATACCTCCTGCAATAACCATATAAATTATGAATCCTTGTCAATAAATCAAACCCATCAGGCATATACTCAATTTTTTGAACAGGCTCTACCCTTTTAGAGCCCTGAAAAGGAATAGGAACATCTATTCGTCTTGTCCCCTTACTAATGTATTCACTGCTTTTAAGAATATCTGTTAAATCATCCTCTGAAAAGAGACGCTTATTCAACTTTAAAACATACTTAGAAGGGATATACTCAAAAACCCTTTTACCATTTATCTTAGGAGAATCATACTCCGCCCCAAAATTATCATCCAATAAATCATCCTGATAAGTCATAAACTCAAAAGCTATTTTCAACACCTTCTATAAATTTAAAATTGCTGGATAAAAGTATTATATTTAAATATTTTTATTTGTTACCACTATTTAGTAGACTTACACTAAACTAAATTCTTAACTACACCATCTACCAGCCTTTCAACAGAATCCTTTCCAATCTTATCTTTTGCAAAATCTGAAACAGCCATACCGCCAAAATGGCTGCTATCACCCAAAACAAGCATGCCATGAATCAGCATCCATGAGTGAATATCCTTAATTGCCAATTCCTGGCCCCCGTTTCTTGATCTCCCGATTGAAACTGCCCCCCCGAGCTTTCCTTTTAATTCAAAGCCGTTTCTCCTAAGTGGAAGAGTCTTGTCAAATAAAGCCTTAAGCTGGGAAGTTATACTCCCAAAATAAACAGGAGTCACTACAATAATCGCCTTTGAATCCCTTAAAGCGTTATTAACCTCGTTAGCCTCTTTATCATTTACACATTTTTTTTCATTGACGCAACCATTGCATGCTATGCAACCCTTAACATGAACCTCGGCAAGAGATATAATTTTTGGCGTAAACCCTGAGCTTTCAAGCCTTGAACTTATATAATCTGCAATCTGTATTGAATTGCTGCTTTTTCTTGGACTCGCTGAAATTATAGTAATCATAATATCCCTCTATATGTTATTAAATCATCTACACAACCTAATTACAAGAAATAATGAATATATTAAAAATTTTTTTAATTGTTTATAAACCCATATAAATGCGAAAACAATAATAATAATCTATTTTTCCGCCGGATAATAATGCAATATTATAACCAGATTGCAAGAGGATATGAAGAACTGCACAGGGAAGAGCAAGAAAAAAAAATTCAATTGATTAAAAAAAATCTACCTATAAAAAACAATGATAAAGTTCTTGACCTGGGAAGCGGACCGGGATTTTTTAATGAAGAATGCGAGATTTACCGGGTTGACCCAAGCCATGAATTGCTAAAAAAAGCAAATGGAAAAAAAGTGCAGGCCTTTGCAGAGGAGCTTCCCTTTAAAGACAATACCTTTGATAAAATCATCTCTGTTACAGCAATGCAGAACTTTTCTGACCTTGAAAAAGCAGCAACTGAAATGAAAAGGGTCTGCAAAGGTAAAATAGCTCTTAGTTTCCTGAAAAAATCACAAAAATCAAAAAGGATTGAAAATATTATACTAAAACACTTCTCTATTAAAAAAGCAATAGAAGAAGAAAAAGATAAGATATTCATAGTAAAGTATAAAAATAATAAAACACAAGAAGGAAATAATGAGTAAAAAAAAAGATGAGCCTGAGCAGGAGCCTGTTACCCTGACTTATAAAAAAAGAATATATCTGTTTTTCAAAACATTGATTTTTTCTTTATACCCTTTTTACTATCATAAATTCAGCCAGAAAAGATTTAGTGAAGGTTTTGCCTACATAGGCTGCCTCTTATTATTAATTACAATATTTACAGGAATACTTTTGTGCATAAAGATTCCGCAAACCATGAATACAATTGCAAGTGAAATGGATAAATTTGAAAAGCTTGAAATAAGCGCTGATATGGAGCTTAAAAAAGACATAACCCTTGCCGGATCAAAATTAAGAATTTCTGAGGATGCAACATATTCAAACGAGACAGTTTTACTCACAAAAGAAAATATTAATTTCAAAAAACCATCATGCATAATGCTCGAGCCTCTATGCTGGTTTGGCAATTCAACCAAAAAGCTAAAGACTTCTGAGCTTTCAAATATACTAGAATATAAAGAAAAAATAAAAAAAGGCCTAAAAAGCCTGGCGATTGCAGTTTACCCTGCCCTCCTTATTTTTATTGTAATAGTAATAAGCTTAAAGACGATTCTTGTCCTTATTCTTCTTTTTTTATTGATAAGGTTACTAAAAAAAATGCTTAAGATGAGATTAAGCAACAGGCAAAGCACACTGATAAGCATTTATGCGACAACCATTTTTATTGTTGCAGAGCCAGTGAATACATTACTACTAAACCTTTATTACATACATCTTATAGTTGCGCTTGTAATGGCAGCTCTTGGTGTTGCGCTTGTCGGCCAGAAAAAACATAGATTTTAACCCAGGTAAAATTCCCTGTCTGATTTAAACATATTTTTTTTATTATAAAGAATCTAATTTATTAACTGAATCTTAAAAAATAAACTGGTCAAAAAACAAAACTTTTATATATATGTGATATACTAATATACATATAAATATACTAAGGGATAATAATGGATGTTGAAAAGCTAAAAAAAGTAAATCAGCTTGCTACAACCCTAAGAGATAAGGGTCTGGCTGATGGAAGAGAAGAAGCAGCAATGCTAGCTGGTAGGATGAATTACAATGGAGATAGTGGAATGGACAGGATTTTCACAGGAGAAGAATCTCAAAAACAAGAAGAGCCCAAAGCAAGGGAAGTTCAAGAATCTGTAATTGCATCTGCGCAGGAAAAAGAGGGAATGGATGAAAAAAAGATAATAGGCATTTTACAGAATTTTGCAGACCAGTTCTCAAAAGAAGTAAATTCAATGAACGATAAGATACAGCAGCAAGAACAAATAATCAACAGACTGCAAACCCAAATTAAATCTATGGCTTCTCAGCAAAATAGCCAGCCCATGCAGCAAAATACTCAACAAAGCCAAGAAAACAATAACAACAACACACAAGCAACTGAGCCAAAAGAAAACAACCAACAACGTCAGGAATCCTCACAACCCCGCTCAGGAGGTTATGAATCAGACGATGTGAGCATTGAAAAGTTTTTTTACTACGGGCAAAACTAAAAATAAAATGGTAAAAAACCATGCTTCGAGACTTAAGTATATGGTTCATCTTTTTTTTATAGTTATAGGTCTAATTATAACCAACCTTGTCAATAGGCGTTATGACGATTTCTATTCATTGCTTAAATATGCTAAGAACTCGTTAAAACAGGTGTAAAAACAATGGAAATAAAAAATTACATAAATGAAAAGTATAAGCCAGGACATGATGATTTAATTGCAGAATACTATGTTCAGACAGATACCAGTCTAAAACAAGCAGCTAATAATCTTGCTAAAGAATCCTCAATAGGAACATGGACAAGCATTTCAACAATGAATAAAAAAGTGGCTGAAAGACTAAAACCCAGCATTTATTCTATAAACAAAAAGAAAGGCATTGTGAAAATCGCGTATCCGCATGAGCTATTTGAGAAAGGAAATGTTCCCCAAATATGGTCAAGCATTGCAGGAAACATATTTGGCATGAAAGCGGTCAATAAACTAAGACTCCTTGATATAAAATATCCTGAAAAGCTTGTAAAATCATTCAAAGGCCCAAGATATGGAATAGACGGAATCAGGAAATTAACAAAAACAAAAACCAGGCCACTAGTAGGGACAATCGTCAAGCCAAAAGTAGGCCTTACACCTTCACAGCATGCTAAAGTTGCTTATGACGCCTGGGTTGGCGGTCTTGATGTGGTTAAAGACGATGAAAACCTGAGCAGTATGTCCTTTAACAGCTTTAAAAAAAGAATGGAGCTCACATTTAAGGCCCGCGAAAGGGCAGAAAAAGAGACAGGAGAAAAAAAGATTTACATGCCTAATATTACAGCAGAAACCTTTGAAATGCTGAAAAGAGCAGATATTGTCGATCAATTCGGCGGTGAATATATAATGATTGACATTCTGACCTGCGGATGGTCAGGGCTTCAAACAGTAAGAAACAAAGTAAAAAAGGTAATACATGCCCATAGAGCGATGCATGCTGCATTAACAAGAAACCCTGAGCATGGAATATCAATGCTGGCGATTGCAAAAACAGCAAGGCTTATCGGTGTAGACCAATTGCATATAGGAACTGCTTCTGTAGGAAAAATGAACGAACAGGGAAATGAGTGCGTTGATATTGAAGAGGAGATTGAAAACCAAAATATCAAAGAGCATGGAAAAGTGCTTTCACAAGAGTGGCATAACATTAAGCCGGTTTTGGCAGTGGCTTCAGGAGGACTGCATCCAGGGTCTATTCCTAAAGTAAGAAAAAAAATGGGCAACCAGATTGTGATGCAATTCGGTGGAGGATGTCATGGTCATCCAGACGGAACACAAGCAGGAGCAAGAGCAATTAGACAAGCCTTAGATCTTTCGATGAAAAATATACCTTTAAGCAGGGCTAAAGGAGAGTTGAAAACTGCGCTTGCCAAATTCAATAAATCATAAAATTTTCATTTGATTATTTTTTTGCCGAATAAAAGACTAGTCAGGCAATAATCTGTTTTTTTATTTCGGCATAATTCCCTTATTGCAAGCCAAATCCAAAATAGCCTGACTTTAAAACTTGACAATCCCATATAAAATAAATAATAATACATTATTTAATTTATAGCTAATTGTTAAAATTCCGGAAAATTTACGAAATTTAGAAATTTCCAAGCCATTACCTTTAAAAAT
>JBNJGV010000031.1:0-16402 GCA_051819785.1 Nanobdellota archaeon
TCATCGTCTTCATTTTCTTGCTCATCTTCAGTTTCACAAACATCATCATCAGAGCAATCAGGATCTTCACAATCAATTAAACCATTACAATTGTCGTCTATACCATTATCACAAACTTCATCTACACCAAGATTTATCTTTCCATTATCATCATTACAATCATCCGAATTTGGAACATAACCAGAAGGAGCTTCACAAGCCTCTATATACTCTAACTCATTACCATAATCATCACCATCATTATCCTTGTAATATCTAGACAATTGTGATTCAGAAAATTTACAACTACTCCAATCACCCCATCTACCATCCGAACAAGACTTTGTCTTTTTGCCAGAACAACCAGTTTCTGTGTCAATACATGAGTCAGTAAAGCTTTCACCCTTATAGCATTCAACTATAAAAAAAGATACCTCTTCCTCAAAGTTAGAACCAGAAAAAACTGCCTTCCACTCACCAATAGGGTCACCATATCCATATGAATCAGTAAGTTCACCAAGTTCACTAATTTCTTGACGTTCTACATAACAAGAATCAGCAGCAGAAATACTAGTACTTTTTTTCCTAATTTCTTGAAAACCGTTATTTGTTTTATAAAGATATGAAATACCCATATCGTGATTTCCCTGTCCATTAACATCATACTCAAAACCCAACACAATTTCTTCATCACTTAATTTATAGGGTTCAAACTTTGGATTACATTGCAAACCATTACTATTACAAGAAGCTTCATCACATTTATCAAGACTACATCCTAGGATAAAACTACAGACTAAACACAAGAACACCATCTTTTTTATATTCATAAGCAATACCCAGCATTAATAATATTTAATATTTTTTAAATTCTGCTTTTATTTATAATATTCACTTAAGTTTTTTCCCATTTATATGGACTGGATAAATAAGTGACTGTGATAATAATAAACAAAAGCACACAGACTTAAATAGTTTTATAACAACAAATTTAAATATATTTAGTAACTACTCAACAAGTATGAACTTAAATGATTTACTCTACAATCATTATATAATGGTTTTTGGTGTAAGGGGAAGAGATAACGAGTGTCTTGTTGGTCAAATTATTAACGTATATTATAAAAAATATCCCTGTATCGATGTAATCCAAGATATGACTGCCACATACGATTTATGCAACAACACAAATATGACTGTGTTTAATGGTGGCCTAAGTAATATTCCTTTAAGTGGACAATGGAAGGAAAAAGAAAAAATAAGAAAATTGGAAGGACTAAAATTGTATAAAGAAAACAACTTATCAGAGCATTACATAAAAAAAGGAAAAAGCGAATATAATTTTAATTTGCAATAATTAAATTCTTAATAACCCATTATAAATTTTCTAACATTAAATTTCCGAAAACTTTAAATTACCCCATCAAAGTGTAGAATTTATGGTAATTATAGCAGCTAATTGGAAAGAACATAAAACTAATGAAGAAACAATTAAATTTCTTGAGAAACTCAACCAAGAAATCAATGATACAAATTCTGAAATTATTATTGCCCCATCATTTGTGGCTTTAAAAGATGCTAAAGAACACGCAGGGATTACAAAAATAGCTGCTCAAAATATGTTCTACCAAGAACAAGGTGCTTTCACAGGAGAAGTATCACCTAAAATGATTAAATCATTTTGTGATTATGTTATCTTAGGCCATAGTGAAAGAAGAGGGCTTTTTTATGAAACTGATAAAGACGTCAATAAAAAAGCTAAAAAAGCACTTGAATATGAAATTAAGCCAATAATATGTATAGGTGAAACAAAAAAGCAAAGAGATGAAGGTAAAGCCTCTGAAATAATAACTTCTATGCTCAAAAAATGTCTGGAGGGCATCACTGAACCCAATTTTGTAATTGCTTATGAGCCAGTCTGGGCAATAAGTGGTGGCGACTGCTCAAAAAAACCAGCGACACCGCAAGATGCCCAGGAAATGCACAACCTTATAAGAAAAGAGCTCTCAAAGCTCTACCAAGATAAATCACAGGAAATCCATATTATATATGGAGGAAGCGTAAAACCAGAAAACATCTCAAAAATAATGGCTCAAAAAGATGTTGATGGTGTTTTAGTAGGAGGCTGCAGCCTTGAGACTGAATCTTTTGTAAAAATAATAAATTATCAATAAAAAAGTAAAAGAACATCTACATCAATTAAGTAACTCTTACATAAAATCTTTTGGGAGTATCATACGCGCCCTGTGTTGTTGAGCCATCATACTTTTTAACTTCGAGATTAAAAATATATTCCCCATAGACAGCATCTCCTGGAACTTTAATAAAAAGATTATCCACCTTGGTTTCTCTTTTCTCAACATCAACAATTTTATCAGTCATGGTATTTATAACCCATCCGTCACATTCACTGCAAGTTTTACCGGTTACTTCATCATTGCAGATAAGCGTATCATCTGATTTGTAAGCCTTAAGGCAGTCTGTCTCAACCTTAAATTTAGTAAATGAATCATCCGTATTTTTAACACCAAAACCCAAAATATGTTTTTCCCCTCTAGCAATTCGGACTACCTTTTTTGGAAAAGCTACTTTCATACCTGGAGTTAAAAGAACTTGATTGATTTGACTCTTTGTACTCTCATCCAAACTAGCTGAAGCTTCATCTAACTGGCTTGTAATATTATAAAGGAAAGTGATCCCTAACCCAAAAACAACCAGGGCAAGGATCATCATTACCAAAAAATTAGTTGAAAGCTGTATTGAACCTGTCTTCACTTTTCTTCACCAGTGTTTACAAGATACAACTTTTTATCAAATACCTTCCTGAATTCTTCTTCAGGAGGGGTCTTGCTTTCTCCAGTGTCCTCATTGATAATATACGAATATTCATAAAATAATTTTAATGTTAACCTTTTCTCTAGCTCAATTTTTTCAGGGGTATAATCAATAGGAACCATTATTGTAAACTCTTCTCCTTCTGAACTTAAAGTTCTTGTTAACTGCTTTGAACCAAATAATGTCTCACCAGCAATTATTTGAACTTCATTAAGCCTTAAGGGTGGTTTAAAAGAATCTGAAAAACTTCTCAATTTGCCAGTTATCTTTATTTTATCTTCATCAATCACAAAAGGCTCATTAAACCTTACATCAAAACCAATCTTAAACCTACCAAAATTTTCATTAAAGGTCAATGGGATTTCCCTTTGTTCTGATTTATCAATCCCTGTCACGCACTTTCCGCTTTTACACATATATCCAAGATATTCAGCTTTAATTTCATTACCCCTATCAGTAGTTCTAACAATAACATCCCCTTCACATTTTTCAGGGACATCCTCCGGACAAGTGCAGGCGTTCTCGCCTTCATCTTGGATATTATTACCACAACAATCAGGTTTAGGTGTTGACTGACATTTTCCTTCAGCACACTTAACCGTGAAACATTTTTTTGAAGTACAATCAGAATTATACTGGCACTCCGGTTCTTCGCCGCAACCCGCCAACAAAACTGAAAAAATTATAATGAAAATTAAAGCCTTTCTCATTGCCATCACTTCAGAACCTCATACTCCCTTATCAAAAGCATCATAAAAAGCAGTAAAACAACTGCCCCACCAAGCATATAAGCAAACCCCTGGAATGTACTCTGGCTTGTAACAACTGTGTAAAGACCAAGCACCATTATGGCCACACCAACCCATAAGAACTTGTCAAGGACAAGCTTCATTATCTCGAATTCTTGTTGATTTGTTAGTTTTTTTTTTGCCATTTATAATCACCTTAACTTGTAATAGTCAAAAATATTTGTTTTTCCTGATAAATATAGCCTGAACTACTCACGCTAGTTATCTCAGGGTCAGGACTAGCACCACTCCTGTAAGCCGAAAAGGTACAAACATAAGTTCCTGCAGAATAAGTACTTTCAACCTCATCGCTTGAACCCATGTCTAAAATAATTTTAAAGGCTTTCCAATCACTGGCTGGAACCGATGAAGCTGGAGAAACTACATTAGGGACTTCGCTCAACTTATCTCCCTGGTCATTAAGACATTCTCTCACACCTAACTTCACATCATTTGCTGTCCCCGAACCATCATTATAAAAGCCCAAATCTATATTCTTTTTAGCCCCTCTTTTGAGAGTAACATCATTAGAGATAGTTATAGGGTCTGAAGCAGAAGGGGGATTCTTAAAATCATCTTTCGGCACAATACCCTTTGTAGACTCTACCATTTTTTCCCTGATAATTCCTGTAAACATTAAACCTACTCCAAGCATAGCGAAAGCCAATACAAAAACAACTATCGCATTCACTGATAAATTAAGAGAAGCAACCTTTTTCATTTACACACCTCTTTTTTGCTATTAAAAATAATTAATATAAATCTCTTATTGATAATTTATAAATCTTTCGCCTCCTCTACCGATACTTTTATAAATAGTTTGATTTTCTTGCTAAATTGGTTAAAATGGCACGATTAAGAAAGTTTTGCGCGTACAGAAGGCTTGAAAGGCCGTATACAAGGAAATCAAAGTATAGGAAGCTCTCATATATAAAAACCGCTCCAAATATAAAGATTGTAAGGTTTGTTGGTGGTAATCTCAAAAGAGAATTTAGCAAAAAGGTTGACCTTGTTGCAAACCAGGCGCTTCAAATAAGGCATAATGCAATCGAATCAGCAAGGCTTGCATGTAATAGATACCTTGAAAAGAAGCTTGGTAAGCTTGAATTCAGGCTTACGATAAGGATTTACCCACACCACACTCTAAGAGAAAACCCATTAGCTTCCGGAGCTGGTGCAGACCGTATGAGCACAGGGATGAAGAAATCATTTGGAAAAGCTATAGGTAAAGCAGCCCAGGTTAGAAAAGGGCAGGCAGTATTCAGTGTTCACGTTGAACCCAAGCATATAAACGCTGCGAAGAAAGCCTTATCCAAAGCTTCATACAAGTTCCCTGAAAGCTATAGAGTTGTAATAACCCAATAATTAATTTTTATTTTATTTCATTACCATTTTCTGATAACACAAAAACTATATAAATTCAAGAATAAGAAAGCCATCAATGCTAAACTTAACTGATTATCTTGCAACAATTTCTCTGGTAATCATAATTGGAATCACTACAATCTTTCTTTTCGTTATCTCAAAAAATTGCGTTGAAGCCTTAATAGATGCTTTATTCAAAAAAAAGTATACTATAGGAAAAATGCAAAAGTTAAAAATACCTATTTCTATAACATTTATTATTCTACTTATAAAAATGATTAGTATCCCTTTAAATAATTATGAATTACTGACAAAAAGCCTAAACAGCTTATTACTCGTAGGCATATTTATTACAATACTTTTTCTTATAAATACAACAATCACACTTCTTAGAAAAAAATGGGAATATGAACAAAATAACAATATTGAAAGCCTTAACTATGCAAAAAGATTCCTGTGGTTGGTTTTTTTTGCTGTTTTTATTGTCCTTGGTCTTAACACATGGGAAATACCAGTAATAGAAGTTTTTATTGGCATAGGTTCAACCATTAAGCATAATAGACACCTTAACGCTTTGGCAGTTTTTGTAATATTTTTGGGACTTGCTAATTCTTTATTGTATATTTCCAAAACCTATCTTACAAATATGGTCCGACAAAGCAAAACACCTTATGACAATATAATTCTACGCAAGATTGAATATCCAGTATCCTGGATTGTTATATTTATAGGAATAATAATCTCTATTAAACAACTCGGGCTAGGAAATAGCGTACTAATCCCTATTGCAAAAACAATAATAATCCTTATTATAATGCATTCATTTAATATTATAGTCGAAGATATCCTTGAATTTTGGGAAAAGAGGCTTAAAAGAGTAGCTAACACACGAGTTGATGAGGCATTATTTGTTGTAGCCCATAACTGCTCAAAAATCATTATAGTATTTCTGGCATTAGTATTCATATTACTAACCTGGGGACTTGCTCAAGAACTAAAAGGTGTATTACTAAGCCTATCTGTTATGGGTGTAGTTTTAGGTATTGCGCTAAAAGAGACTTTCTCAAATATAATCTCAGGCCTAAGTTTAATGCTTGACCATACTTTCAAATCAAATGATCTTATACAACTTGAATCAAACGAAATGGGTGTTGTAAAAAAAATAGGGTTAAGAGCCACTAAGCTTGAAACATTTGATAATGAGATTCTAACCGTTCCTAATTCAAGCCTTGCCAATTCAAAAGTACTCAACTACACACAGCCGGACCCATCTACAAGAATCACAATTGAAGTAGGTGTTGAATATGGTTCTAATCCTGAAAGAGTTGAAAAAATACTTCTAAAAGTTATTGACAAAAAGGAGTATATTGTTTTCCCTGAATATAAAGAAGTCCGGTTTGAAAAAATGGACGACTTTTCTCTTAACTTCAAACTGATATTCTTTGTAAGAGATTTTATGGAAAGCTTTAAAATAAAAAGTGAAGTAACAAGTGAGATATATAAGCAACTAAGAAAACATAAAATTAAAATACCTTTCCCGACAAGAACAATATATTCGAGAACAGAAGATGGCAGACATAATAAAACAACTAAAAGATGAATTTAAAGGAAACTTTAGTGAAATACTATCTGGTTTTTTTGTAATGGTGCTTATGCTCACATTAGTTTATCGTATAATGGGTGGTATGTTAGATCAAGTGATTGAGTACCTCTCATTAGTTGCTCTTGGAAGTGTAATAATCTTACTTACTGGTTTTGAAAAAAGAGGTAAATCATTTGACAGGTTTGTTGCAATGTTCCTTATGTTTTTCCTTTCTCTAAGTTTTATGTTTCTTTAAAAAGGTAAAATGGAAAATTTTATATAACTACATACACACAATATTTATATGGGCAGAGTCCAGATAAGATATAAAGGTGTATTCCATGTCCAGGAACTTGTAAAAGCCGTCACTGACTGGTTTGAAAAGAAAAACTATGAGCATTATATTTATCAGACTAAGACAAATGCCAAAACATTTGGTTCAGAGGAAGAATACGGAATAAAGGGTTGGGTTAACGAAACAGAATACCATCGCCTGATAGTTGATGTTTATATCCATATATACGACGCAGTCCCAGTAGAGATAACTGAAAATGGGAAAAAAACAGAGATGACTAAAGCAAGAATGATAATAAAAATTGAAGGAAGTTTACAAAAGGATTTCGCGGATAGATTTGCGCATTCCAAGTTTTCTCAGAAACTTAGAAAATTTATGGAGGATAATGTTCTCTTCTGGAGATATGGGGCAATATGGGAAGATGAACATGAATACAGAATTGAAGGATTAGGAGAGTATATAAAGAGTTTTTTGAAAATGAACACTCAGGGAAAATACTTTTAAAATGGCGGAAAAAAGACTTATTGTTGAAAATCTGCAAGTTGACTACGAAGGATTGTTTAAGCTTAATGATCTTTATCTTGTGATGGAACACTGGCTAAAAGAAAGAGGATATGACAAAAACGAAAAGAAAAATTATGAACAAGTTCTTAAAGACGGAAGAGATATAATGGTTGAATTCTGGGGTGATAAAAAGTTTTCAGATTACGCTTCCGGACAGATACAGATAATAATTCATGTTAAAAAAATGAAAGACATTATGGTAAAAAAAGATGGTGTAGAAGTGCCTATGAATCAAGGTAAGATTAAGATCACTTTCAATGGATACCTGTTTACAGATTATATGGGAAAATGGGAAGGAAAACCCTTATTCTATTTTTTAAGGATGTGCTTTGACAGGTGGATTTACTCAACAAACACCAACAAATTTGAAGGCGCTGTAAGTGAAGAAGTAGAGCACCTTTACAAGACAGCAAAAGGACATCTTAACATGTATAGATATTGATAAAATTAATGTGAAATTTTAACCAGAACCTTAGCTTTATTTAAAATATCAACAAAGGAAGAATCATGAAAACGTATTGAAGCTAATTCATCAAAACTACACCATCTATAATCCTGATGCTCTTTGCTCAAAACAACTGTCTGTTTCCCTTTCACCTTGCATAAAAAAAAGACAGCATAACGATTATCCTCTCCTTCACCCCACATGGTCACGCCGCATGGAATCTGAACTTCAACTTGCAGGCCCGTCTCTTCGGATACCTCTCTTTTCAGGCCAGTTATATGTTTCTCATTCTCATTGATCCTCCCACCAGGAAAAATCCAGGTTTCTCTTTCATTAGCTCGCCTTGAAAATTGTAAAATCAAGAACTTATTATCTTTAATAATAACACCGTACTCAGCGATTTTGGTTTTTAGATGAGGCATAACATCTATCCAGAGCACCCAATATTAAAATTTTCCTGCGCATTCATTAAAAAAATAGTCTAAACAGTTAGTGCTTATTCAAGAAAACCCCCAAACCTATTTAAATAACCATATAATTTCCATAAAATTAGGGGGATTGACATGAGAACAGCAAAAGAGTTAAAAAAAGAACTTAAAAAAGATGCAAGCAAAGATCCTGACAAATACTATGCTACAGGAATACTGAAAAAAGACGGTTTTGTTCGTAAAGAATGCACCAACTGCGGGCAATGGTTCTGGACAGTCAACAAAGACCAGGATTTATGCGGAGACCCAGTATGCAGCGGGGGATTCAGATTTTTTGAAAACAATCCGGCTGAAGTGAGCCTTGATTATGTCAGCGTCTGGAAAAAATTCTCAAAAATGTTTAAGGATTTAGGTTACACGCCCATATCAAGATATCCTGTTGTCGCAAGATGGAACGAGACAATGGAATATACTAACGCCTCAATTGCTGCATTCCAGCCCTTTGTAATAAATGGCGAAGTAGAGCCTCCTGCAAATCCCTTAGTTATTCCTCAATTCTGCATAAGATTCGGCGATATAGAAAATATTGGTATCACAGCCGGACATAATACTGGATTTGTTATGATCGGCCAGCATATGTTTATCCCTAAACAAGAATGGGACCAGGAAAAAGTATTCAGCGACATAAAAAAATGGCTGAACACCGGGCTTGGAATCCCTGATGAAGAGCTCACATTCCATGAAGATGGTTGGGCAGGTGGAGGTAATGCAGGTCCTTGTATGGAATACTTCTGCAGGGGTGTAGAACTGGGCAATCAGGTATACATGATGTATGAGCAGACACCTGAGGACACCCTCGTTGACCTTGACCTTAAAGTACTGGATATGGGCATGGGAATGGAGCGTGTCGCATGGTTCACTCAGGCAACAGCAACACAACATCAAGCAATTTACCCAACAGTTATCAATAAATTATGTGAAAAAACTGGCGTAGAGATTGATGATGAATTTCTGAAAAAATATGTTCCCCATTCAGGCAAGCTCAATATTGACGAAGTGGATGACATACAAAAAGCATGGCAGGAAGTAGCAGATATACTTGAAATGGATGTGCCAGAACTCAAAGAGAAAGTTATGCCGATAGCAGGAATATTCTCAATAGCCGATCATACAAGAGTGCTTCTTTTCACACTAAACGATGGCGCACTGCCATCTAACGTGGGAGGAGGATATAACCTGAGAATACTTATAAGAAGGGCATTATCTTTCATCGATAAATTCGGTTGGGATATAAAACTATCAGAAGTCTGCAGGTGGCATGCAGAATATCTTAATGAGATTTATCCTGAACTTATTGAGAATCTCGACAATATCGAAAAAATACTCCAGGTTGAAAGGGACAAATACGAAGCTACAAAAGAAAAAACAAGAAGGATAGTCGAAAATATTATCCACAAAGACATTACAGAAGAGACTTTGCTTGAGCTTTATGATTCTAACGGAATAACTCCAGAGCTTGTAAAAGAAGAAGCAAAAAAACATGTCAAAGAAATCCATGTCCCTGAAAACTTCTTTGGAAAAGTAAGTGAACTACATGAAAAAAAAGAACAAGCACACGCAAGTAAAAAGGATTTCAGCCTTGACTTAACAGATGTGCCAAACACAATCGCAAACTACTATAACGACTACACAAGAACAGAGTTCGACGCACAGGTCTTAAAGATAATTGATAATAAAGTTATTCTGGACAGGACTCTATTCTATCCCACTTCAGGTGGTCAGATGCATGATACAGGCAATCTTGGAGGATTAAAAATCGAAGATGTATTCAAGCAGGGCAGTATCATTGTACATGTATTAGAGGTAACTCCGCAATTTAATGAAGGTGAAACAATAAGGGGTCATGTTGATTTTGAAAGAAGAAAACAGCTTGCACAGCACCACACAGCAACCCATGTAGTTAATCTAGCTGCAAGACGCATTTTAGGTAACCACGTCAACCAGGCGGGAGCTAAAAAGACATGCGAAAAAGCACATCTTGACATCACACACTACAAGACTGTAAGTGATGAAGAATTAAAACAGATTGAAGAGCAAGCAAACAAGATAGTCAAACAGGATCTTAAGATCACTACTGGATTTTACCCAAGAAGAGAAGCAGAAGATAAATTTGGAATGGGAATATACCAGGGCGGAGCAGTTCCGGGACGACAAATCAGGATAGTTGAAATTGATGGTATTGACGCAGAAGCATGTGGAGGGACTCATCTTCACAAAACAAGTGAAGTAGGCCAAGTTAAACTTGAAAAATCGACAAAGATACAAGACGGAACAATAAGATTGACCTTCACTGCAGGGAAAGCAGCTGATGAATCCTGCGCACAAAAAGAAGACATACTAAGGGAATCAGCTGAACTTCTCGGAGTAAAAGAGTGCCAAGTCCCTGCAAGAGCACAAGAATTATTCAAGCTTTGGAAAAAAGCGAAAAAAGCGAAAAAGAAAGATAAAGAGATTCCGCAGATAGACTTTTGCTCAAACGAAGAATTCCAGGGAGATGCACTCGAAGAGACAGCAAAAATCCTTAAGACCCAAAAGCCTTATGTATTGAATACACTAAAAAAGTTCATCAAAGAAATAGAAAACATAAATAAACAATGATCAATAATCAAAAAGGCTTTTTTGATTTGAATTTTTTATTACATCATCAAAGTTCATATCAAATAAATGAAGTATTGTTTCAGCTATCGGTTTGATTTGCTTTTCGATATAATGATTATAATCTATGCTGGACTTAAGCTTTTCTACTGGCTCAGGACCATTAACTGTCATATAATAACTCACAATATTGCTGGTCAATGAATCAAGCTGTCTTGCTGCCTTGACATGAGGAGGAGTGGTTTTTGTATACTCTTCCAGGTCTTTTGAAATTGATTTTTTATAAACCAGCAAATCATCAAATTTCCCCTCCTTAATCTGGGAAACAACATCCCTTAAGTAATCACTTATCCCTTTTTTATAAAAGACCCGTTCTAATAGTTCCATCTGAACTTTTTTAGCAATCTCTGTCCAGTCTCTCCTCACCAATTCAAGACCAGTAACACTTATCTCTTCTTTTCCATCCTTAACAAGCAATCCTGCATACCTTTTCTTTGCTCCTGCAGAACTTTTTCTTAGACCTGGAAGAATTAATACCTTAAAACGCTTCTCAAATTCAAGTTCAAGAATAGATTCGCGGTTATATTCATCAAGTACTTTTTTATCAAAATACTTATTTATTTTGTTCGCAATATTCACGCCTGCCTTATCAGCAGAATTAGGCTCACTAGATTTTACATCAACAAACACCGAGTCAGTATCACCATAAAGGACCTTATATCCATATTTTTCAACTAAAAAAATAGTTTGCTTAATTATATCCCTTGCAAAACTTGTGATGGCGTTCGCCATATCAAGACTATAGAACCTGCATGTAGGATTTGCCAGGACACCATAAAAAGAATTCATAATAATCTTAATCGCAAAACTTTTAGTTTCATCTTTCTCGTTCTTGGCCTTTTCTCTTTCTTTACCCAACACTTTAATTATACTTGGAAGAATGCCCTCATTATTTTCAAAACTTGCCCCGTTAGGCGCCACAATCTCGCCACCATGGTCAAATGCGATAGGATCGATATTGAAAGTCCTAATAACTGATGGATAAAGGCTCTTGAAATCTAATACAACAATATTTTCATATATTCCGGGTTTTGGATTCATAACATATGCTCCCTTTACACGTTCCTCACGCTCAGAGAATACAGAATTCGGACAAACATATCCCGCATCATGGGCCCTTCTTATATAAAGCGAGTCAAGTGATGCTATACTGGCTTTAATCCTGTCAAGTTGCATGCCGGTAATAAGAGATCTTTTAACAGCAAGTTCTACAAGTCTTTTTTTGGAAAGAATTTCATAAACAAGTTTTGCATCTTTAAGATTATACTTTGCAACCCTCTCCGGTTCTTTTTTTATGATCTCTTTGAAATTCATCCAGAAATCCTTTTCAAGTTCAATTTTGCTCTCATTAAGAACTTCTTTCGATACTGTATCAAGCTTAAAATCATCAAAATCCATATAAGATTGCTGGACAAGGCTTATGCCATCAAAAACGATACGGCCCATGAAATCTGCCTTGCTCTCCCTCATAAAATTATTTTGTATAGTCAATCTGCAATTCTCAGAAGTTCTTCCAAGATTAAAAGGGATGCCATGAGCTTCAAATCGACCTTTAAGAACCTTAAGATCAAAATCCACAACATTCCAGCCAGTTACCAAATCAGGGTCTATCTTATTTACCCTTTTTTTTAAGCCTTCCAATAAGCTTTTTTCATCAGCATACGAGTAAACATTATCAATCTTTTTATCACAAATCATATGGACTTCGCTTACATCACCTGAATAAAGAGCAATTGAGTACACGTTCTTTATATCCATATCAGTTTCGATATCAATAGAAAGGACTTTTAGTTCAGGCTCGTAATCCTCTAAAGATGATATTTCTGGATTTTCATATACCCTGGAAATCTTCTCAGTTCTTGTGTATTCACCATCTATTTCAACTGAACCTAAAAGCCCATAATCCATATAGAATCTCTGAATAAACCTTATATCTGCCTCATAAGTCACAATCCCCGCATCTTCATATGTTTTTCTGATTGAAGGAACATCGCTTGGTTTTGGAGCAAAAATTTTCACAACACTTTCGCCAGCAAAATCAGTAAGTGAACACTCTTCATAATCAAGCTCAAGAACTTTCTTAGAATTTTTAATATCAGATTTTTTTATAAAAAAATAAGGTCTAAACGGAATCTTGGCAAGAAAACTCTCATCATTTTCAAGTCTTCCAAAAATATATACAATAGGTTTATCATCAATTACTCTATAAGTTCCATAAACGATATATCCTTTCATATTTCCTTAAAAATTGCAAGAATAAATAAAGATTTTGGTATTTGAACTAATAATTGCAATAAACATAAAAAAAACAAAATATCATAACTAATAAAACTATTACATATAGGAGTAACCATGAAAGATAAAATCTTCGTAATACAAAAACACTTTGCAAGTCACTTGCATTGGGACTTAAGGCTTGAAATAAATGGCGTGCTTAAATCTTGGGCTGTGCCAAAAGAACCCCCTAGAAAACCGAATATAAGAAGACTTGCTATCCAAGTCCAAGACCATGATTTAGAATATGCTGATTTTGAAGGAGAAATCCCAAAGGGAAACTATGGTGCAGGCACAGTACAAATATGGGATAAAGGGACATATAAACTAATTGATAAAAAAGATTTTAAGATTGTCTTCGAGCTATATGGCAATAAATTAACAGGCAAATATACCCTTGTCCAGATGAAGGACAAGCAATGGCTCTTGTTTAAAAGCCAATAATTGACCATAGGAATTAATTAATATACTCAAGAGAACGGCCCAAACAGTCTTTATAATTATATGGGAGACACTCAGGTTTAAACTCCATATAATATTTGATAGGTATATGCTTAAGGCTGAAACCCGAAGATTTATTCTTGTGCTTTATCGCAAGATAACAATTGGGCTCAATTCCAAATTCCTTTTTAAAATAATTAAAATAAGGCAGTAACTGGTCAAGTGACTGTCTTTCGCGTTTTCGGATCATTTGTTTTTCATAGCGTGAATTGCCTTTCCTTATGACTTTTACTTCAATAACTCTTAATAAGCTTTCATCTAAAGCGACCAAGTCAGGTCTTCCATGACAAAACCCATCCAAATTCTTAAGCTTAACTCCTCTTAGAAATTCAGAATCAGGCCACATCTTACCAAGCCTTGACATAACATAATCTACCAAATTATCATGAATTTTCTCTTCAGTATATAAGAAATCAGAATTTTTTCGAATATAGTGTCTTACCCTTCTATAATCAAACTCTGAGTCCAACCCCTGCATACTAATTTATATGTATTTAAGAATATATAAAATTATCGATAAAAATTAAATAACACAAGATATTTCTTCAATCCAGAAAATGACAAAAACACTATATCTAGAGGATTGTTATCTTAAAGAGTTTGAGACCAAAGTAAGTTCCATAAAAAATGGTAAGTTTGTCACACTTGAAAAGACAGCCCTTTATCCTAATTCAGGAGGACAGCCCCATGACACAGGAAAATTGATTAGAAAAGACGATGGCGAAGTCTTCAATGTAATCTATGTGGGAAAATTTGAAGGCATAGTTAGCCATGAAATTGATAAAGAAGGACTTAAAGAAAATGATGTAGTCAAAGGAGAAATTAACTGGGAGAGAAGATACACCTTAATGAGGATGCATACCGCGGCCCATGTTCTTTCAAGAGTTCTTTATGAAGAAACAGGCGCCCATACATCAGGAAATCAACTGGGAATAGAAAAATCAAGAATAGACTTTACTTTAGAAAACTATGATAAAGAAAAAATAATGGAATGCATTGAAAAAGCTAATGAAATTATTGCAAAAGAAATTCCAGTCGAAAAAAAGATTATGGACAGTAAAGAAGCTAACGCAATACCCGGCTTTGCAGCCCCTTCACCTCATCTAAAGCAAAATTACGAAAAATTACGTGTTGTAGACATAAAAGACGTAGACATACAACCCTGCGGAGGAACCCATCTTAACAACACCAAAGAAATAGGTAAAATTGAATTTGTAAAAGCAGAAAACAAGGGCAAAAAAAATCGTAGAATTTATTATAAGCTTGCATAAACAAAATAATTGATAGAATACTAAACACAAAATCTGTAATTAAATTTATAAACACTCATTCCTTTTGCCAGCATACAAAAAATAGGAGGGGTTAATATGAGCGAAGAATTTGAATATGAAAGTATGCCTATGCTTGGCGAAAGTTTTCCTGAAAAAGAAGTTCAGACCACGCACGGCAAGAAGGTCCTGCCTACTGATTATAAAGGCAAATGGTTTGTTCTTTTCAGCCACCCGGGAGACTTTACACCGGTTTGCACAACAGAATTCGTGGGATTTGCAAAAAAACATGAAGAATTTGAAGAATTAGAATGTAAATTAATTGGTCTTTCAGTTGACCAGATATTCAGTCACATAAAGTGGACTGAATGGATTAAAGACAATCTTGAGGTAGAAATTCCTTTCCCAATTATTGCAGATGACATGGGTGAGCTATCAACACTTTTGGGAATGATTCACCCAGGAAAGGGCAACAACACAGTAAGAGCAGTATACATTGTAGACGATAAGAGTATAATAAGAACAATACTTTATTACCCACAAGAAGTAGGCAGGAATATTGATGAGATAATAAGAACAGTAAAAGCATTAAAAACTGCTGACGAGAATAAAGTTGCAATGCCAGCTGACTGGCCAAAAAATGAAATACTAAAAGACAAAGTGATTATTCCGCCACCTACTGATGAAAAATCTGCAAAGGAAAGAAAAGAGAAATATGATTGTTATGATTGGTGGTTCTGTTACAAAGACCTTTAATCATTTTATATTTTTTTAGTTATATTTTTCAAGTAACCTGGCGTGTTCTTCTTCTACCAGACACAAATAATAAAGGAGTTCAGAAATATAAGGCTCATTCACTGCGTCAATTATTTCTTTCAAATATCCAATAAGATCGTTTTTTTTACAAAGAGAATCAGCAATATTATCCTCATCAAACTCATAGATTTTAACTCTTCTTTTCTTTTGCTCCTGTTTTATACCCAATTTATTAAATATTTCAAGATGTTTTTTATCAACAAGGTACAAAGCTCTGAAAAGATTACAAAGTTGTCTACTACCTGCTTTATCATAAAGCTCTGAAAGCAAAACAATATTTTCCTGTTTCATTCCAACATATTTTTCAAGTAACTTTTTATCCCTTGCCTCAATAATATAATCAGCAAAACCATTTTGGAAAAGCTCTGAAAAATCTTCCAAAGAAACTCCGCAAAACGGGCAATTAAAAGGCTTAACCCTAAGAATAAAAGATTCACCACACAACTTGCAAGTATACAGCATCATTTTTTATATATATTTTCTACGACTTTGAAACTCCTGCCACAAAAGACACATCTTTTTTTCTTACTTTTGTCAAGCATTCTGT
>JBNJGV010000032.1:0-16192 GCA_051819785.1 Nanobdellota archaeon
AATAATAAAATAGAGGGATAAATATGATTTATATAGTAGGACACAAAAACCCTGATACTGATACTGTATCAGCAAGTATAGCACTTGCAGAACTTAAGAATAAACAAGGAGAGGGTGCAGAAGCATGCATCCAAGGCAAATTAAGTCCAGAAACCGAATTTGTACTAAACCAATTTGGTATTGCAGCACCCGAAATCTTAGCAAACGCTAAAGATAAAGATATATTCCTAGTAGATCACTCTGATTCTAGCCAGACGATAGACAATCTTGACCCTTCAAGATTGAAAGGAATAATTGATCATCATAAACTGGGAGATATAACATCAACAAACCCTTTAGAGATGTGGGTGTGGCCAGTCGGAAGCACTTGTACAATCCTCAAATATATGTTTGATTACTACCAGCTAAACCCGAGCAAAGAAATCGCCGGCCTTATGTTGGGAGCAATATTAAGCGATACAGTGATATTCAAATCAAACACATGCACTCGAAAAGATAAAGATGCTGCAAATGATCTTGCAAAAATTGCAGGTGTAGAAGACATAGAAAAGTTTGGAATGGATATGTTCAAAGCAAAGTCGGAAATAGATAATGCAACCCCCAAGGAACTTTTGTTAAGAGACTATAAAGATTTCAATATGTCAGGCAAAAAAGTAGGCATAGGCCAACTTGAGATGGTAGACATTTCATTAGTAGAGCCTCTTAAATCAGATTTGATAAAAGAAATGGAAACGCTAAAAGAAGAAGGACGTCATTCAGTATTCCTTCTACTAACAGATATAATGAAAGAAGGAAGTGAATTAGTTGTTGTTAGCGATAATGAAGAAGTGATTCAAAAAGCATTTGGAGTGGAACCAGTAAACAAAACAGCCTGGCTTGAAGATATAATGAGTAGGAAAAAACAAGTTGTACCTAACCTGGAAAATTCATTCGAAGATTTATAAATCCTTTGAATCATTTATTTAATTTTTTATATGTATCTTCAGGGAATAAACTGGATTAACATTACAAATACAATCATGAGCTAAAAAATGGAACTAAAACAAGTAATACTTATAAGGCACGACCTTAAATTGCCTAAAGGAAAAATGGCAGCCCAAGCAGCCCATGCAGCTGTTGAAGCAGTACTTAAATCCGATAAAGATAAAGTCAAAAACTGGAGATTGCATGGAAGCAAGAAAGTAACATTAAAAGTAAATAGCAAAGAAGAACTCTATAAATACGCACAAAAAGCGAAAGATGAAAGTCTAGCAACAGCAATAATTACAGATGCGGGAAGAACAGTAATCGAGCCAGGTACAGTAACATGTGCTGCAATTGGTCCTGAAAAGGAAGAAGATATAGATAGTATAACAAAAGACCTTAAGATGATTTAGTGCGTACAAGCTTAAACGCCATATATGCGGCTGTGACACCTTGAGCAACACCAGTTATTGCTTGCTTAAAGTCTATATCAGTAACATCACCTGCTGCAAAAACACCATCCACATTAGTTCTACTCATCTTATCAGTTATTATCTCACCTTTGTCATTAAGATCAACGCCGATTTTTCTTGCCAGCTGTGAAAGAGGAGAATGTCCAACTTCGATGAATAAACCATCAAGCTTCAATTCATCATTATCCTTATATTTATTGTCAAGTAAAGCAGATTCCAGTCTACTAGAACCCTTTAGTTCCTTCACATTGGTATTAAGAATAAATTCAATATTAGAAGTATTCAAAGCTTTTTCATAGATAATTGGTTCTGCTCTTATCTGCTCGCCCCTATATATTACATAAACCTTTGATGCATACTCACTCAATACAAGAGCTTCTTTGACAGCACTATCACTTCCTCCTACTACTGCTACTTCTTTGTTTTTATAAAGAAAACCATCACAAATAGCACAACTATGAACACCGTTACCCTCTAACTTTTTTTCACCCGGAATTCCAAGACGTTTTCTTTCGCTTCCAGTAGCTATTATCAAGCACTTTGCATAGTAAACATCTTTTTCAGTTGTTACTTTATATAGTCCGTCAATAGCTTCCAGATTCTCAACGGACTCCTGCTTTAGCTCTGCCCCGAATTTAAAAGCATGGTCCTTAATTTTATCTGCAAGGTCAATGCCAGAAACTTCAGGAACTCCAGGATAATTATCAACATCACTTGCCCAATTGATAACTCCGCCTGTATCTTTACCAATTACAAGAGTATTTAACTTGAAACGTCCTGCATAAAGACTCGCGCCGTATCCTGAAACACCTGCACCTATTACCAGCAGATCATAAGTTGAGGATGTCATTTGAAAAAAATTACAAGCCCAGAGACTTGTCTATCTCGGGCTTATTAAAACCAACAATCACTTTGCCATCTATATCAAGTACCGGTACACCCTGCTGCCCTGATTTATTGACCATTTCGATTGCTGCATCATGATCCTCATCAACTTTCTTCACATCGAAAGTAATGTTATGTTGCTGTAAATACTCTTCAGCTTTTCTACAAAACGGACATGAATCTGTCGAATACACCACTATATTTACCATAATAATCACCTCTGTATTTTATGCTTCAGATTCAACTATATTGGCTGAATCATCACTTGCTATATTTTTCTTTCTTGATCCCCTGTAACCGCACTCTTCACAAAGAGCTCTGTTAAAATTGCCAACTTCTATTTTTTTGCCGCAACTTTTACAACGAATCACTTTTTTCACCTTTCCAATCTTTTGGAAAGGCTCAAACATATTTTGCTTTTTTTTAGCCATAATAATCACCTACACAAGATAAATATATTTATTTTTGGTTTAAGGGTTAAAACTATATTTTAACATCCGTGTAGAAACTGTTATATGTGTTAGAAAAACACCTTGCTTTTTATATTTTATGCATAAATGACCAGTGAAAAACAAAATATATTTATATATCACAAATATAAAAACTAATATGAAAAAAATAATTATTGCTCTTTCCGGAGATAACCTTAATAATCTATTTATTGGAATCAATGAATTTTCAGTAGAAAGCGTGATTCTTCTATCACATGAAAAGAAAGAAAAAATAACAGAAGATATGAAAGAAAAACTTTTATCTTTTAAAACACAAGTAAAAGTAGACGAAATTGACACCCTTTCTTGGGAAGCGGTATTCAATAAAGTCAATGAAATAAAAAAGTCTTATGGAGCAAAAAAAATCCTTATAGATGTCTCGACAGGCAACTCAACAGAGACTGCACTCATGACTAGCGCTGCATTTGTAAACGGAATAATGGCTTTTAGTGTTGAAAAACAAAAAGTAGTCATGCTTCCAGTGCTTAAATTTTCATATTACAAGATTGTTCCAGAAAAAAAGATGAAAATTCTAAAGCTTTTATATGAAAAAAAGAGTTGTTGTGCATCACTTGAAGATCTCAGTAAGGAGACGAATATGTCAGTTCCTTTGATATCATATCACATTAACGGGACAAATAAAAATAAAGGATTAAAAGAACTTGGGCTAGTTGATACAAAGGAAAGCAGTGGGAAAATAGGCTTACAATTATCGTTGCAAGGAAGGCTTCTAGTGCAGGGATGTTTGTAGTAAAAGAATGCATATAATCAACAAAAACAATACCAGAATAAAATGAATATAAATTACTTAGAGCAATTATTTTGACCCAAATAGGCCTTCATTACACTCAGAAATCCACCTTTTCTTTGAATCTCTTTCAACATAAAGATTTCCTTTATTCAGTTCAGCTAGTTTACTTTCGAGCTCTCCTGGCTTGTCCCCTTTATAATCAATAAAAAAGATAACTGCTTGTTCATCCAGTATATAACTATCAATATTACAATTATATCTTTCAAAAATGGGATTATATTCTTTCATAAAATCATCTTTATTCCCTTCATAAGTAAGTATATATTTTAAAACATCTTCTTCCATCTTACTGCACCCCTGAAAACTAATTTATATAATTTTTCTACAATTCCATCTGCTTGCATAAGACCTGCGCCATACTTCTCTTTTTGTTGTGACTCTCCAGCCCCTAATTCAAGTGAAGTATTTTTCATAAGCTTTTCAAATTCTCCTGGATGAATTGAGTTTTTGACTGAAGTTGCTAAAGCAGCCAAACCTGCACAATGAGGGGTAGCCATAGATGTCCCGGAAAAACTGCCATAGTGGTTACCCGGCAATGTTGAGTAAATACTAACTCCTGGAGCAGATATATCAACCGCTTCATAAATATTAGAAAAATTCGCATGCTCATTATTAGAATCAACAGCTGCAACAGAAATAACACCTGAACAACTTGCAGGATACTCCGCGCCATAACCTTCATTCCCCGCAGCAGCACAAACTATAAGACCATTTCTATATGCACTTTTACATACATGCTCAAGAGCATGAGAATAATTAGGAGAGCCAAGACTCATCGTTACAATATCAACATCTTTTTTTTTAACCCCATAATCAATTGCTCTAATAATATCTGTTGTTGAACCACTCCCATCATCATCCAAAACTTTTGCAGAATATAACCTGCAGCCAGGAGCAACCCCTGTATTCCTCCCAGCAACAGTTCCTGCAACATGAGTCCCGTGCCTGTTGTCGTCCATCGGGAGTTTTCCGGGTGATACAAAATTATAACCTTTTTCATCTCCAAAACAATGTTTTAAATCCATATGATTATAGTCTACTCCAGTATCAACCACCAAGACACTTGAGCCATTACCCTGAGTAATACGCCATGCAGAGTTTGCATGAATATTACGAAGATTCCAATGTTGATCTTTAATCTGCATATTAGGCTGTCTAAAAAGATTTGAACCTAAATCATTCGCTATAAGAGAGAATAATTCAGGAGTATATACACCTGAAGACCTCTGGACACCTCTCACTTTAGGAGCATAAGTCTGCATATTCCTTAAATAATTTGTTTTCCGGTTATTAAGAGCATAGCAGACCCTGTCAATATCCTTAAGACTGCATGGAACCGCTATATAAGGAATACTCTCAAAAACAAAATATTCCGTTGCGCCAAGATCTTTCATCAATACTGCAGCAATATCGTTTTTTAACCCTGAGTTATTACTTCCAATGTTTACTAATAAATCTTGACGCTTGTTTCTAAAATATAACCTATCAAGCTCCTTTACCACTTTATTTTTTAATCTTGAAGCATCTTTTTTCTTTAAAATATTAGTAAAAGGAGCGACACTTCTGCTTGCCAAGCTTTCTTCAGGTATACTTTGCGCTTGCTTGCTTATTCTCTTCTGGTCAGAATTTTTAAAAATAAAATTCATTGAAAAGTATGAATCTATCATCTGGTCGAGTTTCTTAACTAATTTTTTTTTAGAGCCTTTTGGAATACCCGGTTTTGTTGCCTTTGCAAGCATATTCGTAAATCTATAATCATCAATTATCAGGGGCTTTCCTTTTCTCATCATCCCTATATATTGGTCTTTCATAGGAGAGTAATTATCAACCAAAAACTCTGCAATAGATTCATTTGATGAAGCAACTTTTTTAACATCCCCTGTTACCTGATACAAATCACCCTCATCTGCGACATAAGAAGTAGACTTTCTTGAACTAAGCTCGCCAAGCAAATCCTCCAATTTTTTTGCTTTTCTGTTATTGATTTTTTCTGAAACCAAACGATTCTTCTGTTTGTGCAAAGGCCTATCGCTCAACATCACTACTCCTTTTTTCGTTTTCTTTGCAATTGTCATAAACAAAAAAAGTACAGCATCTTTAAACAGTGTAACTATCTAAAATATGTAAAAAATACGCTTAAGATGAAAAAACAAACATTAATTATGCAATTTTTACACAATACAAAAAAAATAATGTTAAAATAACAAAGTAAACAGAAAAGATATTTTAGATGTTATCAAATATTTTTTAAACTCTGTTAGATTCCGTAAAATCATGAAAATACTTACTGACCTGAGAAAGTTTATAAGAAAATATAACTCCTTAACTGTGGCATTCTCCGGAGGAGTTGATAGTTCACTTGTTGCTAAAGTCGCCTATGATACACTAGGAAAGAAAGCAAAGGCAGTTACTATTAAGACAGAATTCACAAGCGAAAATGATATCCTAAACTCAATTAACTTAGCAAAAGAAATAGGAATTAAACACAAAATAATACACACAACCTTACTTTCTAATCCAAACATTAGAAAAAACACGCAAGATAGGTGTTACCTTTGCAAACTTAATATAATATCAACCATTTCTGGAAAAATTATTATGGACGGAACAAATTCAGATGACGACCCAGCCAGACCAGGAATAGAAGCTATTAAAGAATTAGGGGTGATTTCCCCTCTCAAAGAACTAAAGATTGATAAAAGACAAGTAAGAAAAATCGCACATGAACTAGGACTTACAAATCATTCCCTGGCATCCAACAGTTGTCTTGCAACAAGGATTCCTTTCAATGAAAATATAACAACTGAAAAGCTAAGGCTTATTGAAAAAGCAGAAGATATATTAAATAAAAACAGTATCCATGGATGCAGGGCAAGATTGACAAACGACAATTTCATAATTGAGATGAATAAAAAATATTCTATCACCTACAGTAACTTGAAATCAGAATTAAAAAAAGAATTAAAAAAAGAGATTTACGAAAAATGGACCTGAACAATTTACTTGATGAATTCAAAAAAGGTAATATCGACAAGAAAGAAATACTGGATAAACTCAACAAAAGCTCTTTTTCAGATATAGGGGTTGCAAATATAGACCATGACAGGGAAAAGAGAAGAGGATTTCAAGAAGTAATATATTCAAAAGACAAATCACCCTCACAGCTAAGAAAAATCCTTACGCATTTATTGAGCAAAAATAAGAAAGTCCTTGCAACAAAAGCACAAAAAGAACATTTTATTGAATGTAAAAATTTGGGACTTGAAATTGATGAAGAAAACGGTTTAATACACAGCCCTATGAATGAAGGCAAAGGAGAAGTTTCAATAATTAGCGCAGGCACTTCAGATTATAAAATAGCTCAAGAAGCAAAAAAGACTGCCCAATTCCTGGGAAGCAATGTCAAATTTTATAATGATTATGGGATTGCTGGATTAAATCGTATATTCAGCATAGTAGAAGAAATTGAAAAGTCAAATGCTGTAATTGTTGTTGCAGGTATGGATGGAGCGCTGCCAACAGCCGTTGCCGGACTTATCAAAAAGCCAGTAATTGCAGTGCCTACAAGTACTGGGTATGGTACAAGCTTCAATGGGCTTTCAGCATTGTTTTCAATGCTTAATTCCTGTTCACCAGGAGTAACGGTTGTAAATATAGACAATGGTTTCGGAGCAGGTTATTATGCCAACCTTATTAATTTACAGACAGAGGGAAAAATATGAAGACTATATACTTTGAATGCCTTAAGGGAGTAAGCGGAGATATGATACTCTCAGCACTTATAGATACAGGCATTGATATTGATTTTTTAAAAACTGAGCTGAAAAAACTTAACCTCGACTTTGAGATAAATCTTAAAAGTAAAAAGGTGTCAGGCATCAGCACAAAAACAATAAAAATTTGCCAAAAAACAAAACAACCCCTCAGGCATAGAAAAGATATTCTTAAGATAATAAATGAAAGCTCACTTGAAAAGAAGGTAAAAGATAAATCTAAAAATATTATCGACATTCTCGCAAAAGCAGAAGCTTCAGTACACTCCACTTCAATTGACAATATACATTTCCATGAAATAGGCGCAATAGATACAATCATAGATATTGTTGGAGCAGCTATATTAGCAGAGAAATTAGATGCCAATATTATATCCAGCAAAATTAATTTAGGTAGCGGTTCAGTAGAGATTGAACATGGTACTGTACCAGTACCCGCGCCTGCTACTGCAGAAATAGCAAAAGATATGCTAACATTCTCAACAGATACAGAAATGGAAATTGCAACTCCCACAGGAGTTGCCATACTAAAAGGTTTAGCGAATGATTATTCAACAATGCCAGCCGGCATTATTAAAAGTATAGGCTACGGGTCAGGAAGTAAAAGCGATGACTATAACCCAAATATACTGAGGGTCTTCATTATAGAACAAGAAGAATCAGAGCAAGATGAAATAACAGAAGAAATAAACACAAATATTGATGACTCAACACCAGAAATGCTTGGGCATACTATGGAAAAACTTATGGATGCAGGTGCACTTGATGTTTATTTTACTCCAATAAATATGAAAAAAAATAGACCAGGGGTAAAATTATCAGTAATTGCAAAACCTGAAGACACAAACAGGTTATCAAAAATAATATTAAAACATACTACAACAACCGGTATAAGGATAAACAAGACAAGAAGAAAAAAACTTGACGAAAACTTTCTAAAAATAAATATAAAGGGTAGCCCCATAAAAGTTAAATTAGGCTATCTAAACAAAAAATTAGTAAATATTTCGCCGGAATATGAAGATTGTAAAAAACTATCAGAAAACAAAAGTGTTCCCCTCAAAGACATATTAAATGATGTCATAGCCGCTACAAAAAATAAGCTAGAAAAATCTTAATAAAGATAGTTTACTGATTCTTATTTTAATTATTTCCTTATAAAATATCATTTTATAAATACAACTATAAAAAACAGAAGAGAAGAAAAATAAAACTAAATTATTAGAAAAAATGGGACGAGGGGATTTGAACCTACAGTGTCGTACGTAGCCTCCAAGGTGTGTTTAAGTAAAAAATTACTTCAAGCACAAAAAATTAAAAAAAAAGTGGGGACGCGGGGATTTGAACCCCGGACTCCTAGATCTCTAATTGTCACAGGCCGAAAAAGCCTCATCAGATCTTCAGTCTAGTGCTCTCCTTAGCCGGGAAGTTATCCCTCAGGCTGAGCTACGTCCCCTAGACAGGTTGATTGTATTAATAAACCATTTAAAAAGATTTCGGTTTACCCGAGTTGATACGTGGATAAAATATTTAAATTGCAATATAACAAAATTTTGCAATGAATTGGCGTAATTTTATAAAAAAAGAAAGAAAGATATGGCACAAGCATTTTGTGCCTTCTTTGTTTGCTGCTCTTTCGGCTGCATTTGTAGCTTTCCTTTTTCAAAAAACTATATCAGGTGTGATATTATTTGCAAGCCTCGGTGCCTCAGCATTTATACTAACAAACGCTGAACGACACAGGCTGACAATGCTAAAAACCACAATTAAAGCATACATAATTGCAATAATAATCAGCATTATAATTTATCCATTAAACCAAATATTCAAACTTACTTTGTCAACAGAAATATTTTTGCTTGTTTTTTTTGTAGGAATCAGCCTTTATCTTGCCAATGCAGTTCACCCGCCTGCGATATCCGGTTCTCTCTCATTTATATTATTTGAAAGATCACTAATTGAGTTATTTTACCTATTTTTATCGATTATTGTACTATTGACGTTGGTAAGGATAATGACTTATATTTTTAATAGAAACTTCAAAATAAAAGAATTCTTTCATGAATTTAAAAAAGATTAGTTCTTCTTCAGCAGAGCCATTTCATTGGACACTGGACACCTGCTTGTGAGATATTTAAATGAGAATAGTCTAATTCTGTGTAGAGGTGATAAACATGATAAACATAGGAGTTGATTATGAAAAAGAGATGATTTGTGACTTATTTTTCAACCAGGTAAGGGACCTTACAATGAGGTCTGCTAATAATGCAACAAAAAGGAGGTGATTATATTGGGTAAGAGTATTTTTGACAAGATAAAAGAAGATTTGGAAAAGCAAGTATTAAGCGATGAAAAAGTCCTACCCGAGGAGTATGATGAATTTTATCCGAATAAAATAGACGAAAAATCCTCGTTTATTAATAATTTTATAGTTACATGAGGTGGTAAAAATTATTTTCAAGAAGAAAGCCAAATATGTTGATTGGGAAACTTACAAAAAAAAAGTTGATTTTATTTCCCATTTTGCATGGCAACAAAACATTAGGAATAAAAATATTAGTTATTAGGCACCGCTAAGAGTTTTAGTAATTACAACCTCTGCAATCATATTGAAAATGATTACAACAATCATCGAAAGAGTACAATACAATAATGTGCCTCTTATCATATTATTCCCTACTAAATATTGTTCTTTTAATTTATCTGATCCATTTTCAACACCATTGACCAGCACAGTGAGTATATAAATAAGTTCAATGACATAAATTCCAACAATTATCTGAAAATGAAAAGTAGGAATACCAATCCCGAAAAAATCAGTCATATCAGCTGCCCCGCCTGCAGAACCTGCTGCACCTTGATTGCCCAGTGCAGGACCAATTTTACCCAAAACATTTGTAATCATTGAACCAATACCTATGACTATCCCAGCAATAACCGGCGCAAGAAAAGAAGCTTGTGATTTCATCGAAGAAATAACATCAGAGAGCAGGTCCTTAAGCCTCTCATCAATCCTATGCATTTCCTTAATATATGAAGATATGCTTATTATTGCCTGAGATGCAATTTTTGGGCTTTTTTTGACTGCTTCAACTAATACCTTCATCGAACTAAGAATAATACTTGATGGATACTTGAATATAACTCCACTATTTTTATCAAATAATGCATTCTTCACACCCATACCCTTTTGTGTTATGTTTCTGCTAACTTCATTAAAAAAACCACCTGAAGTGGTATTGGCCATGACATTTCCTACTTTTCCAAAGGCGATTTCTGCAGGCATACCATCACCCAGCCTGTTTCCCAACTGAAAAAGTGCTGCAGAGAATTCTTTTTCTAACTCTTTTGACTTATCTCTTATTTTGATAATTCTGCTTGTACGGATTTTATAAAAGATACCTATTCCCAGCCCAATAGAAAGCGGCACAAGTATGCTCAAAACCGAAGGGAATAAGTCGAAAGGCCCTGCTGTAACTTCTTTGCCATCAATTTTTTGACTTCTAAACTCAAACAAACAATATTCTGCTCCCTTGCAACCCTCGGGGAAAAGCTCGTTGCTTGGGTCATCCCCAAGTTTTATATTTTTCATACCCCCTATACTAGTCATAATTATAGGACTCATCCCTACAATGAAAAGAACAAAAAAAACAAAAAGACTTACATAAAGTGGATTAATTATTTTTTCTTTGCCGAATAAATTTGCTTTAATATTCATATATTCTCTTAATTGGGGATTGTTTTGAGTAATATCAGTATCACCATAACCAGTAGGTCTTGAAGCCAAAACAGTCCTGCCCATATAAAAAACACCTATTGGAAGAGCAACATCATAGATCATAAAAAGATAATACCACTTAACATTGCCCATAAAGTTCACTATCAATGGCAACAAAACCATACCCAAAATAGGAAGAACAAAACCCAGCATATTAAGGGTGGTCATAGGGGCTTTAAGATTATGGGCATAATGCAACATTTTTTCATACGTCTCATCAAGCATAATATTAAGAGACTTATCCAAAAGAGAGAGTCTCCTTTCATCTGACCCCTCATACAAGCTTGATTCGATTAAGTGCATAGCTTCAATAAATTCCATATTCCACTTACGCCATCCTTCAAGATAAGAGTCAAGAGATTCCTTAAGTGTAGAGTATTTTTCAGTTTCCAAATCCCATATGACTTTCCTTAAGTCTAGCGCCAAGGGACCTGACAAATGATTGGCAGAAAATTCGAGCGCAAGCTCTAAATTAGAAGTATGCCGCATATAAGTTACAGTATAAAAAACCGCCAGAATCATCTCATTGCTTGATTTCAAACGCCAGACATTAGCCAGCAATTTAGGGAAATTCTGTAAAGGAAGCATTATAGCAATCCCACCAAGAACACTGAAAGCAAGAAAGAACATGGAAGGAGATTTACCTAAGGCATAAGGAATGCCCATGGAAAACGTAGCAGTAATAAGCATAAAAACCAATGGGCCAATTATAGCAAAACTGGCAACACCAGTAGGGGTTATGTTAAGGTGAGCACTTGATATCGCCTCTTTCATTGCTTCAAGATTTTTTTTATCCGGAGAAATTTTGAGTATTCTTTCAGAAAAATTACAAGCCTTTTCATACATGCTAAAGTGTTTAGGAATCATCTCTTCTTTGAATTGCTTGTATTGCCTTGAAACATTCTTTCTTTGTTCCTTGATTTCCTCTTGACTTTTTGTGTTAGCTTTATCCCCTGAAGAATCAAGTTTTATTTCTTCAGCTAATTTATCTTTATATTTTTCAAGAATTTTCTGAGTTTCAGGATCCATGTCACTCATTCTTTATCCTCTGTTTTAAGCCTTGAACCGCCCAACTCTCTTTTTAGCCAATTTTCCCATTCTTTGAATATTAATTTTGAATCAAGGTAACCCGCTTGATCCTTAACTTTCTCTGATAGTAAATGGAACATATCATTACATTTTATAACAAAAGGGGCTTCTAAAAGCTCATCATTTCCTGTTTTAGTGGCATACTCTACCAGCTTTTCTTTTATATCAGCCCTAAGCATAATATTATCCCATACAGCATCCCAGTTACCAGCAAAATCCTTTATATTCGCTGCAATAGATTTCAACACATCAGAATCGCCATTCTTGACATCATCAGTAACAACCAATTTATCTTCTTTGCTATCATAGGTCATAAGGTCACCAAAACCATTCTCCTGCATGGGGTCACTTTCCCAGTGCTTACGTACTTCAGTGATCTGTGTAACCCTTCTCATTTTACTAAGACCATCCCCTGATTTAACAGGATTTGCAACAACAATAATATCAGTAGCTTTAAAGCTTGTTTTTGGAACTCCTATATCATTAACGACTCTGTCATATACACCATATGGACTGTCACCATGAATGGTTCCGGCAACTACATTTGCAGCTGCACCCACCCTCATAGCTTCATACAAAGCAACAGCCTCATCACTTCTCACTTCACCGACAATAAGAGCAGAATCTCCCATTCTTAATGTACTTCGTATACCATCAGATGCTCCCATCTCTGAAGATTCCTTGCCAAGAGCACTGGCAACCTTCATGGATTGAATATTATAGCCCAGTTTTCTCAATGGATCAATAGGTAATTCCAATGTATCTTCTACGGTCATTATTCTGTATTTTCTCATTATTTCAACTAAAAGGCTGGAAAGAAAACTACTTTTACCTGCGCCTCTTGTTCCGGCAACAAGCATTGTTCTAGTCCCATCAACCAAAAAACTCATCAAACCAGCCCCAATCTTGTCGATCATCCCATGTTTCATAAAAAGAGGAAGTGTCCAGGGTTTGTCCCTATGACGCCTGAAAGAGTACGCCAAACCAGTAGGGTTCAAGGGTTCTGTTATAACCGAAACTCTGGTGCTTGCTCCGGGAAGCTCTAATTCAGTATCAAGTATTGGATCAGCCTCATCAAGTGGTCTGCCGGAAATCATCCTGAGTTTAGCAGCCCAACTCTCTGCTTCCCTTTTCGTGGGGATTATATTTGTCACACAATCATTATGCTCATTGTGCACAACATAAATAGGAACCTGTCCCATCGGACTGTTAATAGAAATATCCTGAATCTTCTCATCACTTAAAAGAACTTCTACAAGCCCAAAGCCAACAGTATACCTAACTAAGATTTCAGCTAGTTTTTTTGCTTCTTTAGAGGTTATGTCGATATTCCTATGATTAGAAAGCTCACTTATCAAATCAAAGCCAATATTAAAAAAAACCTCTCTCATCCTTTCAGGATCAGTAAACTCATCCTCTTTGGGCTTATGCTCAGACATTATCTTTCTTGCCATATCAAGGAGTTCATATTTTTCCTCTTCAAGCCTAAACTCCGGAGGAACCATATGATAAAGTGTCTGGATGCCGTCAGGGAACCGGAACAAAGTAACCTCGGTTTCATTGTCTAAGATATAGCTATCTATTTCCTCACCATTAGGAGGATAATTAGCCATAAGCTTAGTAAACATAAAATCTGGTTTTATTGTGGGATGGAATATATTCCTGTAAACCTCCCTTTCACCAACCCTGTATCCTGCCAGGTAATTTTTTGCTAATTCTATTAACTTAATCCCTTCAATAGTTTTCAAAATAAACCCAAGAACAGAGATATAATGTTTTATACATTTAGAGCAAGATTCATCAATTGTTTTTTCAAGCTGTATTTTTTCACGCCTTATATAACGTTTAGTAGTAACATAGGCTCCAACCGGATCAGACCTCATAAGCCTGAAAATCTGGTTATGGATTTCTGTATATCTTTTGTCATAACAATTAGTACACTCTTTAATACTACCCAGAGAATAATAACCAAAAAATTGTTTCTGCCTTACTAAATATTTATATGCATTAGCAACCTCCAAAAGAATTTTTGTTTGAGAATAATCATATTCTATATCCCTTTTTTGAGAAAAAACTATTTTTGTCGTTCCAGGGTTTTCAATCAATTTGTCCATCAGGCTGGACATACAAGTAGGACTGTCTTCAATAGTAGGATAATAATCGCACTCAGTACAATTAATATAAAGAACACTATCATCCCCTTCTCTTACCATCTGGTAACCGCATAATCCCCCTTTTTTATTAAACAGTGCCATGCTTAACCCTAAAAACCCCTTTTTAAAGAATTAACAAACCTCGTTTTATATAAACTTTTCTTGTTAAAATCTCAAAAAAACAGGTACTACTTAGCTATAACAACATAAATTTATTATATAGACTAATGCAAAAAGGAATATAAAAAAGTATAAAGAGTATCACAAATGGAAAACCTGTTTCAAAAACAAAATCAAAAACCCGGGCAAAATAAGGAAGCACAACAAGATTCTTCTAATATGTTAAAAGATGTAATGCGAAGAATCAGGCAATTAGAAGAAAGATACTCAAATCTGCGAAAATCACTTCATGTGACTGAACAAAATATGCTCAACCAGAGCAAAAAAAACAACTCTGATAAAAAAAATCTAGAAGATGATATTTCTGAATTAAAAAAGCATGTTAAAAATATGGGTGAAGAACTTAAAATTATAACCAAGGAGCTAAGCACAAGCGTAAAAAAAGAAGATGTAAAGATGCTTGAAAAATATATAAGTTTCTGGGACCCTTTAAGTTTTGTAACACATAATGAATTAAAAAATGAAGTTAAAAATGAAGTTAAAAAAGAGCTTAACAAAACAAACAATACTTAAAGCAAAAGCTTTATAATTATAAGAATTGTATAATAATATAATGTGATAAACATGGCGGAAAATCAAGATCAAAAAGCACAAAATTTAAATCAGCCCCCAACCGATAGAATACTTGCAATGAGAAAACAAAATCTGTCAAATAATGAGATTATTCAAAGTCTTCAAAAAGAAGGTTATAACTCAAATATAATATTGGATGGGATGAATCAAGCTGATTTAAAAACAAAAGTAGAGGATCACAATTCTTATAATAAAGGAAACCCAGAGGACATTCAAAACAAAATGCAATTTCAACCACCTGGCGAAGAGAATAATCAAAGGACTCAACAGAATTCTTTAAAAGAGTCATCTCAAGAGACTTATAACAACAACAATCAATCCCAGATGAATACTCCACCTCAACAAGAATCACAAAACACTGAAAATTACGAAGAAACAGACAAAAGTCAGAACACCCAGGAAGGTATGCCACCACCTATGGATAAATTATCAGAAAATAGTAGTGGGACTACTAGCTTGGAAGGAGCAGACCAAGTGACAATTGAAAGAATTGAAGAGATTGCCGAAGCTATTATAGACGAAAAATGGAATGAAATAGTAAAAAGTATCAACAAGATTATCGACTGGAAAGAAAGAACAGAGAGCCAAATTAATAAACTGGAGCAAAGGTTTGAAGACTTGAAAGGCGAATTTGATAATCTGAACAAAGGAGTTCTCGGAAAAATAGGTGAATACGATAAAAATTTGGGGAATCTTGGAGTTGAGATAAAAGCAATGGAAAGAGTATTTCAAAAGATTATTCCCACAATGACTGAAAATGTTCATGCACTCCAAAAATTGACTGAAAAATTGACTGAAAAAACAGAAGAAAAATAGGAAAGAAAAACCACTAATTCTATTTACTAAATTATTATTTAGATGGAGAGCTCAACATTTTAACGCCTATAGACATAACAACTATTATAAGAATCATACCTAAGACCTTTGGATGATAAAATGTTTTTCCAGTATTTGTCTGAACATCTCCTGTTGCTGTAGAAAGGTCACCAGAAGAGCCAGACCCTTGCTTATCAATAGATGTTT
>JBNJGV010000033.1:0-14883 GCA_051819785.1 Nanobdellota archaeon
TTGGATGATAAAATGTTTTTCCAGTATTTGTCTGAACATCTCCTGTTGCTGTAGAAAGGTCACCAGAAGAGCCAGACCCTTGCTTATCAATAGATGTTTCGTTGTTATCTCCTTGAGTAAAACTTAAGCTTTCATCTCCGAATACATGAGCTAACCCGCCTAAAGCAATTATCAAAGAGAGAATCAGTATAGTCCAGTAGACACCTGGCTGCTTAGCAACAGTCTCGATAGTATCATCATCAACACCCATAACTTTAATAAGCATAAGAACCATTACCAATAAAATCATTAAGCCTACAAACCACGGAATTATATATTCTATAAGCTGGCGAATAGGGTCTGAGTAGATACTTCCTAAAAAAGCAATAACCAGAGCAAGCACTGCGTGGATACTGGGCATATCACCTAAAAATTTAGACCATCTGAAAAGTGCAAAAAATAAGGCAAATAAAAATAGAAACACCAAAATAGGTGAAAAATAATTCAGTAATGTCAAATCAATTGTAGGTGTAGCCATTTTAAACGTTATTTTTGCAAATCATAATTATCCATTTTGCCCAGGTTATTGGTCGCCTCCATTGGGTTTGCCCCATATAAAGGCAAATACCAACCCAAATACCAGCAATATAATCACAAGATTAATAGTAGCATCGCTAAGCGGAAGGAAACCATCCCACCATCCTGCTCTACTGCCAAAAACATAAGCAACAATGGCTAAAGCCACATAAGGGACCCACTTACTTTCACCAAAAAGTGAGCTTCCATCTTCCTTTTGGGTAAAAAGGTTTGCCATAATAAGAGCCAGAACAATAGCAACAAGAATCGCTGCAACATCGGGTAATGCACTGTTAATAATAAGCACTATATCCTGACCTTGAGGATAACTATTGGTCACGTGAGGAATTACAACCAAAAAACCTACAACAGCCGAAATTACCATATTAAATTTCTTGGCATCCCCACCATCATCGTTTGAACCGCTCAAAACCTTAGTCTTTTGAAGTATCGCAAAAATTATCGTAAAAATTAATATGAAAGGCAAAAAAGTGTCCCACATCCCAAGGTCCTCACCAAGGAACTCAAAAAAATCCACAAAATCCATTTTTCATCCTCCTTTTCATTAAACAAGTAAATATATTATAAAAATTTATTTATTTACCATTGCCGTTACCATTGTTTTTCTTTTTTTCTGAGCTACTCTTAGTAACCCAGAGCATTAAACCAATGAAAACCAAAATCATAACAACTGAACTCACAGCTGTTGAAGTGAAATTGTCAACAACATAATCCCATGCAAATTCAAGCCAAGGCTCCCCTTTATAAGGGATGGCGTGAGCAAAAATTAAGATTACACCAATAAATGAAATTACCATCAAAAATAACTTCCAGGTTTGTCCAACCTTTACACCATTTTCGAGTTCATCTTTTCCATAAAAAGTCCCAATCAACATAAGGAAACTAACTGAAACCAAAACCAGCAAAACAAAATGCGGCAAGGCTTCATTTATTACAGCAACCATCTTAGGAGTAGCAACCACTAAAAAAGCGACAATGAACGCAACCATCGCATTAAGATTCTTTTTCGTAATCTCTTCTCCATCTAACTCCTCTGTACCCAAAACCTTTGTTCTTTCAAGTATAGCAAAAAATATTGTAAAAGTAAGAAGGAAAGGCAAAACTACATCGTAAATTCCTAACCTGCCAAAAAATTCTATAACATCTCCGAATGCAGAATTGTTTGCAACCTGTTCTTCTACCATTGAGAAATATCTATGCTACAAGGTATTTAAAACTTTCGTTTCTTGGTAGGCACATAAATTATAAAAAATCCATAAAAACCTTTGTTTTGCTACATAAAATTATTACCTAGTTTCCTATTTATTAAGTTAATAAATTTGTATATTTTCCAAAAAAGAAAACTTTAAAATAACAAAAATTTTGGGTTTATTGATTGCAAGCCCATCTCCAACCTAAAATTAAAATTTATTTTAAGCTACGAACGATAGTAACTTCGGGTATGAGTACAATCCAGAGCTTAGCTCTGGATGTTCCAAAAATCCAAAAGATTTTTGTTATTAGACCCACTTCAAATCTCTGCCGAGATTTTCAATAACAAAAATTATAAACCTAGCGTTAAAAAATAAAACAAATATTCAAAAAAAGGAGGGTGAAAAAAATTGGAAATTGATGAAAGCATCTTCAAGGCATATGATATAAGGGGTATAGTCCCCGACCAATTAGACACTAAAATTGCTGAAAAACTAGGAAAAGCAATCGTTGAGTTTCTAAAATGCAAAAAGGCTGTAATAGGAGAAGATATGAGAGAACATTCTCCAAAGCTCAGTAAGGCTTTAATCAAAGGAATAACCTCAATGGGAGCAGATGTCATTGAACTTGGCATGTGTACAACACCAATGAACTATTATGCAAATGGTATTCTAAATGCTGATTGTTCTGTAATGGTGACAGCCAGCCATAACACTTCTGAATGGAACGGCTTTAAAATATGTAAAGAAAAAGCTATTCCTTTGAGTAAAGATACAGGTATTCATGATTTAAAGGAACTTATCAAGAAAAATGAATTTGAAGAACCAGAGAAAAAAGGTACAGTAATTCAAAAAGATATAAGGGAAAATTATAAGGAATTTATCGCAGAGCATTACCACGATAATGACAAGACGCTTACAATTGTAGCAGACTGCGCAAATTCAATGGGCATATATGAATTAGAGGCTTTAAAACTTAAAGGGATTAACATAATCCCATTGTTTGACGAATTTGACAGCTCATTTCCAAACCATGAGGCAAACCCATTAAAAACAGAGACTCTTTTGGCATTACAAGAAAAAGTAAAATCAGAAAACGCAGATCTAGGAATAGCATTTGACGGGGACGCTGATAGATGTGGATTTGTCGATGAAAATGGCGAAATCATCAGAAGCGATTTTATAACAGCATTAATTGCAAAGGATGTCCTTAGCCAAGAACCAAACCAGAAGATTTTCTTTGATTTGAGAAGCAGTAAAATAGTAAAAGAAACAATTGAAAAAAACAGTGGCAAAGCCCTAATGTGCAGAGTGGGGCATGCATTTATCAAAGCACAGATGAAACAAGAAAATGCAGTATTCGCAGGAGAGTTATCAGGACATTTTTATTTTACTGAAAACTTCAATGCAGAATCAGCTGCCTTGGCTGCTGTAAGAATAATAAATATGCTCGGAAAAACCAGTAAAAAACTCTCTGAGCTTGTAGCTGAACTTAAAGTTTACGCCCAGAGCGGAGAAATTAACAGGAAAGTCTCCGACCCGGACAAAATAATCCAAAAAATTGAAGAGTATTATAACGATGCAAAAATCTATCATTTGGATGGAGTTTCAGTTGAATATGAAAACTGGTGGTTTAATATCAGAAAATCAAACACAGAGCCAGTTTTAAGAATAAATCTTGAAGCCGACACAGAAGAACTTATGAAGGAAAAAACGCAAGAAGTACTAAACCTATACGAGTAAATCCTGCTAATGTTCTTTACTTTCTTTTTCTATTTCATTCAATAAATCAGCAATTAGCTGTTTTGCCTTCTCTTTTTTTGCAGGATAAGCCGCAAAAGATATTTTTATATGAAAGCAATCACCCGAATAAGTAAGTTTATATGAACCCTTTAACATACTTTTTTTATCAAGACGTATATAACATTTACAGCCGTCATCCACTCTACTACAAAGTTTATCTTCCAGATTAGTTTCTTTTAGTTCACTAAATAGCTTATTAATAAACTCAGCAGTAAGCCGTTTCTTAGTAAGATAAAGCCGCAAAATACTAATTTCACTTTCCTCAGGTCTTTGTGCTTTCATTATTTCTTCATCAATACTTAAATTACCTTTTTCTAGTTCATTAACACAAGAATCAGAAAGCAAAGAAACAATAGCATCAACAACATTATCCTTTTCCTCATCAGAAGAAAATACCTCTATTCTTACACTATGCGCTATCATTAGTTAGCAATATAAAACCATATTTAAAAACCTTACGCACATCAAAGTTTTTAGTTGTGAGCTTTGAGTCTCCTGAACTGGCAGGTCAGAACTTAAAACCCAGCTCAAAGCTGGTTTTCTACCAAAATTTATAAATACACACCATTTTCTGATGTTAATGAAAAGCCCCAGAATAAGCGGTGGTGAAGTTCTAGATGGTCTCTTAGAAGGAGGAATTGAAAAGGGGATAATAACCACTATATATGGACCTGGAGCTTCAGGAAAAACTACAGCTGGTATGCTTGTTTCCAGCATAGTAGCAGAAGAAAAAAAAGTTTTTTTCATTGATACCGAAGGAGGATTTTCAGTTGAGAGATTTACCCAAATAGGCACTAGGGAAAAATTGAAAAAAATACTTCTTTTAAAGCCAATAAATTTTAATGAGCAGCAAAAAAATATTGAAACAATCAGTAAAAACATAAATGACAAAATTGGTTTAGTAGTCGTTGACACCATTTCATCGTTATACAGGGTTGAAAAAGCCCACAATGTTAAACAAGTTAACAATATGCTCAACCTCCAAATATCATGGCTCCTCGAAATTGCAAGAAAAAATAACATTCCGGTTCTGATCACCGCACAAGTATATTCAGATTTTGAGAATAAAAATAAGATAAAAATTGTCGGAGGAAATTACATAAAAAATAGTAGCAAAGCCCTTGTTGAACTTGAAAGCGAGCCAAGAAAGGCAATAATAAGAAAGCACCGCTCACTCCCTGAAGAAAAGGAAATATACTTTAATATTACTGGCAAAGGTTTTGAAAAAGCACCAAATCAAACCTTTGAATAATCATTGAGGGTTTCTTCAAAATACTCTCTTACTGACCTGTAGCCATGGTTATTTTTTACCCTCTCATCAATTGTTTTTCTGGTTCTATCAATAAGATTACCTATAATTTTTACAAGTCCAAAAAAATCATCCTCATTTGCCTGAACCCTTTTTACAATATTTTTATGCTCCTGAAGGTTGGCCTCAAGTAAATCTTCACCTTGCAAGAAATACCCTTCAAGCATATTTTGTTTACCATAAAACATTTGGTCAAAATCGAAAAGCACAGTTTTTTTATCCCAGAGTAAGCGATTCCTTTTTTGCCTTACATCACCCACACCAAGAAAGTCAGCATGTACCTTACACCTTACCAGATTTTTTTTGTACTCGTCAGAAGAAAGATACATATCTTCATCAATTCTAGAAACAGGATTCCCTTTAATACCCTCTTCTAAAAATATTTTCTCATTAAAGCCATAAGCATTCATATAATTCCCACTTACGATTTCATATAAAAATTTGCCAACAATCCGGTTGCTATCTGGTTTTTTTACATATACCTCATGAGGAACCTTCTCCTTTGTAAAACTGACCCTTACAGGCCAAGTGCTGGTGTTTATCATATAACTACGCTTAATATCCTTACAGCCTTTTATCCCAAAGATTTTATCAATACACTCTCTGCATGCAGATAATGCCAAAGCATTCTCTTTCCTGCTTTTATTTGAAAAAGAATATTGCTCAGCTTTTTCGACCAGCGAAGGGTCATTAAAGTACTCCCTTGGAACCTCTGTAGGAGATTTACCGACAACCGCATCATAACTAATCCCTTTAAGATAAAGATTCCTACTCTGAAAAAAGTCATAAACTGCTTCAGGAATACTTATTGAGTTCATAGGATTATATCAACAAACATTATATTTAAATTTTTCTGTAATTGTTGCTACTGTATAGTTAATTTAGAAGCGAAATGGCCTAACAAGCACCCAGGGTTTAAAAGAAATAGAAAAACAAAAAACCATCAAATTTATAAATAGCTAAACAATTCTAACGCTTGAAGAGAGATACAAGAGGAGAGCCAGGCAAGGTTTTCTTCTCTTATTATTAAGAAAAGGCCTGGAAATTATGAAAACTAAACCCCTTTTACCAAGTTTAAGGGAAAAAAAAAGATACTTAGCTTTTGAAGTAATTTCTAAACAGGCAATTAACAAAAACGCAATATTCAATGCCATACTAAAAAAAAGCAAAGAAATGCTTGGCGAGATTGAAAATGCCAAGGCAGGTATTGAAGTATTGCACGAAAAGTACAATCAGCCTGCACAAAGAGGAATAATAAAGGTAAATCACAAATACCTTGAAAAATTAAGAGCATCTTTGTGTATGATAAGTTCAATTGATAGCAAAAAGGTTATTACAAGGAGCCTTGGTGCATCCGGCATGATAAATAAAGCAAAAGATTATGTTGATGCAAAATAAAAAGCTAGATAGGTTGAAAGGACAGAAAATGCAACCAATGCAGCGCAAATCAGAGATTTGCTGGCAGTGGATGCATTTTAGATGAATAGCAGAAAGCTAGCAGAGTGGAGGAATGGAAAATGCAACCAATGAATCACCAAGTTATGGGATATGACAGAGCAATTACAATGTTTAGTCCTGATGGAAGACTTCTTCAGGTAGAATATGCTAAAAAAACTGTAAAACAGGGAAGCACAGCTTTAGGAATAGCCTGTAAGGATGGAGTCCTTCTTTGTACAGACAAAAGGATTGTTGATAAGTTGGTAGTTCCTGAATCTGTTGAAAAAATCTTTAAGATTGATGAACATATCGCAACTACTGCTTCAGGAATATTATCAGACGCAAGGATATTAGTTGAAAGAGCTCAGCTTAAAGCTCAACAACATGCAGTAACTTACGACTCAAATATAGATATAATTACTGTAGTCAAAGAAATTGCAAATCTTAAACAACTATGCACACAATCAGGGGGACTAAGACCTTTTGGTGTCTCATTATTAATAGGTGGAATTGACGAAGATGGATCAAAGCTTTATGTTACTGACCCTACAGGTATTTACTTCAGGTACAAAGCAGCTGTAATAGGCGAAGGAGAAACAGAAGTTGAAGAAATCCTGAACAAAGAATATCATGATGACATAACTATCGAAGAAGCTTTAAAACTTACAGTGAAAGCATTATATCAGGTTATAGGTGATGAACTTAATGTAGACAGGCTTGATTGCGTTCATATAACCAATGAAGACAAGAAATACGTTTCAATCGAACCTGATAAACTTAAGAAAGTACTAGATGAAATTAAAAAAAAGAAATAAGTGATTAAAAATGGTTAATGTAGATGAAGCTGTTGTGGCTAAACTCAAAGCAGGAGGAACAAATTTAGAAGTTCTTGTTGATTCCGAAAAGGCCATAAAATTCAAGGAAGGACAAGACATCGACATCAGAGATATCTTGGCTTCTGAAAAGATTTTTTTTGATGTTAAAAAAGGCATGCTCGCCTCAGAATCCAAGTTAAAAGAGATTTTTGAAACAGATGACACAATAGAGATTGCAAAAGAGATTATAAAAAAGGGAGAGGTCCAAATAACAGCTGAATACAAAAATAAGCTTCTTGAAGAAAAGAAAAAGCAAATCTTGCAAATGATTCAAGTCAACTGTATTGACCCAAAAAGCGGGAATCCTATTCCTGCAAACCGTCTTGAACTGGCGATGGATGAAGCCAAAATTAAGATAACAGAACACAAAAGCGCAGAAAAACAAATGAATGAAATTGTAAAGAAGCTCAGGCCGGTTCTGCCAATCAAGATAGAAAAATTACAGTTGAAAATGAATATCCCTGCGATATACGCAGCGAAAAGCTATTCGACAATCAAAGGGATGGGCTCAGTTCAAAAAGAGGACTGGCTCAATGACGGGTCGTTGAGTATAATGATGAATATACCAGCCGGTCTAAAAAACGAGATTTTAGATAAAATCAACAATATAACAAAAGGAGAAGCTGAAATCAAGGTGAACAAAAATGAGTGAATTATGTGTTGAAAATAGAAATGTAGTAGTTCCAGGAGAAATACTTGCAAAAGGAATGGATTATCTCCCTGGTTACGGAACTTACAGAAAAGATGAAGACATTGTTGCTTCAAGGTTAGGATTAATGAGAATAGATGGGAGAGCTTTGAAAATCACTCCACTATCCGGAAGATACATACCAAAAAAGAATGATGTAGTTATCGGTAAAGTAATAGACATAACTGTCAGTGGATGGAGATTGGAAATTAATTCAGCATACTCAGGTATGTTAATGATGAAAGAGGCAACAAGCGAATTCATCCAAAGAGGAGCAGATCTGACTACTTATTACAAATTAGGAGAATATATGGTCTGCAAGATCACAAATGTTACATCCCAAAAACTTGTAGACCTTACCCTTAAGGGTCCAGGATTGAAAAAGCTTACAAGTGGAAGACTTATCAATGTCAACCCACATAAAGTACCAAGGATTATTGGTAAACAAGGATCAATGGTACAGATGCTAAAAGAAGCCACTGATTGCAATATTACCGTAGGACAAAACGGAGTGATTTGGTTTAAAGGTGAACCAAAAAATGAAACAATTGTGATGAAAGCTATCAAAAAAATCGAGAATGAATCACATATATCCGGATTAACAGTCCAGATTAAAGAATTTCTCGAAAAAGAGACTGGCAAAGAAATACAGCTCAAAAACACAGAATAGGTGAATTATAATGGTTTATGAAAAGAGACATGACGGAAGAGAGCATGACCAGACAAGAGATATAGAAATAAAAGCAGGGGTTATAGCCAATGCAGATGGATCATGCTATTTTAAAATTGGAGACACAATAGCTTACTGCTCAGTATATGGGCCGAGAGAACTTCATCCCAGGTTTTTACAGGATCCTGCAGGAGGAGTACTAAGATGCAATTACAACATGATGCCTTTTTCAGGAATAGGTGATAGAGTCCGTCCAGGAGGAAGCAGAAGATCAAAAGAAATATCCATGGTAATGGAAAAGTCACTTAATCCAGTAGTTGACCTTAGTGATTACCCTAATTCAGTTGTTGATATTTTTGTTGAACTACCACAAACCGATGCAGGAAGTAGGTGTGCTGCAATATGCGCGGCATCAGTTGCATTGGCAGATGCAGGTATACCAATGAAAGATATGATTGCATCTGTTTCAGCAGGAAAAGTCGGAGATCAAGTCTTAATTGATTTGGATTACGAAGAAGAAGCATTTGAAGATGGACCGGTAGCTGATATCCCGGTAGCATTTATACCATCAACAGGAAAACTCACATTGCTTCAGATGGACGGAGAAATTACCAGAGAAGAATTAAAAACAGCTCTTGAACTTGGAAAACAAAAATGTTCCGATATATATAAGCTGCAAAAACAAGCATTAAAAGAAAAATACTCAAAAGGTGATAAAGATGAATAGTGATTTTAAGCAACATATAATCACTTCTCTTGGGCAAAATACAAGAGGCGATGGAAGAAAATGCGACGAGTTCAGAGACATATCAATAGAAACAGATATCTCAAAAACTGCTGAAGGCTCTGCAAGAGTAAAACTTGGAGAAACAGAAGTAATGGCTGGAGTCAAATTAGGTGTTGGAACACCATTTCCTGACTCACCTGATGCAGGCGTAATTATGGTAAATGCTGAACTATTGCCACTTTCGAGCCCTGAGTTTGAACCAGGACCTCCAGGAATACAAGCCGTAGAATTATCAAGGATAGTAGACAGAGGAATTAGAGAAAGCAAAGCAATAGACATGAAAGATCTTTCCATCAGGAAAGGCGAAAAATGCTGGCTTGTGCAGGTTGATATATGCACAATCAATGATGCAGGAAATCTTTTAGACGCTTCAGCTTTGGCAGCTTTAGCAGCATTGAACAACACACACTTCCCAAAATATGAGGATGATGAAGTAGATTACAAAACAAAGACAGAAACAAAGCTAGAGCTTAAGAAACTTCCAATAACAGTGACGGTATCAAAGATTGGACCCTCATTAGTTGTAGATACCACAACAGAAGAGGAAAACTATATTGATGCAAGGCTGACTGTCGCTTACAACTCTGATAATACAATCTGTGCTCTACAAAAAGGCGAAGCAATGGAATTAACTCTTGAAGAGATAGAAAATATGCTTGAAATAGCTCAAAAGAGAGCCACAGAAATCAGGGAAAAGCTAGAAAAATAATTTTTTTCTTTTTTTCTATCCACATAAAGAACATATTTCAAAAGGCAATGGAATCAATCCATAAATTGACATAACTACTAAAGCTATTGCAACTACAAATCCTAATATAAATCCTTTCAACAAAGTTTTCCACATACTAAACACCTTATCTTATTTGTAAACCACAAGTGGCCTACACATATCCCTTTAATAAATTGATATATAAATCTTTCTAGTTTATGGATAAGAAAAACACAAGGAATACCTAAATACCCTGCCTAAGTTTAAAATTTATTTTTAGGTAAAAGCAAATGCTTTGTTTTTTTGATGACAAAACATACTTAAAGCTTACCCGAGAATTTCAATAAAAATATTAATCAAATTTTTCATTGTATGGATTTCTTAATATCCAGAACAGTACAAGAATAGTAACAATAAAACTTCCTATAACAATTATGATTATATTAATAATATTATTTTCAATATCCCATTGAACTGTATTCGCCCACATTAATATTTTTTGTGACAAACGAGGCCTATTAACTTTGATTTCAAAATTTTCATTTGCAAAAAAACCCCTGTTTTTAATATCTTTATAAACAAGATAAACATTGATATTGTTTTTGGTACCTGCTAAGACATTTTTTCCCACCTGAACAACGAACCTCTTTTTACCACCTGAAATATTATCCATAACCCATTTCTGGTTAATTCCTGCTCCATAAACCTGGACCTGAATATCATTCAGGGAAATATCATTTTCACTTCTGAGCTCAAACGATATATTAAAAGATTCATTAAGTGTAACCTTTTTAGGGTATCTAAGGTTTTTTATTGAAATATTTGGTCTTGTGAAAGAATCAAAAATCACTTCGCCCCTTTTTGAAATATTCTTATGCTCAGCAGTAACAAATAATTTTCTTTTTCCTTGAGATTCAATAAAATAATTAAAACGTAAACTTTTTTCTTCTGAAATACCTAAGTCCTCTTTTACACAATCATTCTCAAGGCAAACCTTCAAATTCTCGACCATAATATTTCCTGAATTTTTTATCTTGCAATTAATGTTAGCTACTTCAGTAACCAAATAAGTATTCTTATCAGAACTACAATTCAGGGTAATATTTTTTGAATAGATATTTTTTTCTTCCTTTTTTTGAGCAGAAATTATTTCTCTTATTTCTTCCAAAGAATACACCGGAAGATCCTTTCCACCAGTAAATGAGATACGGTCTGTTGCATTCCATGAAGTCTTAGAATCAATAGTAAAAGTATATACATAATCCTTTGACAATTCCTCTGAAATCTTAAAAACATAAAATAATGTTTTCTCAGACTCTGGCTTCATTAAGATATTTCTATTATAGGGGTCATACATCTTAATTTCATTTGTTTTAGATAAACTTATTTGTGTCGGAACATAATAATGATTAGGATTATTAACTTTTAATTCTAAAAAATTGTAGGAACCAAAGCCAATCTTTGATTTTCCGACTCTTGCATCTATTCCAAGCAATGGATTTACTGATTTCCCGACCTCTTTTACCCTGATATCCATATCCAATTTACCAGTATTTATCTTGGCTGATTTAGCTTCCCATTCATATTTTGTACTGCTCTTATTTGCATCATCAGCAACTTTTAATTTAATATGAGTAGGATCCAGATACCCAAACTCGCCATAAGTAACATCAAAAGGTATCCACCCATATCCTGGAAAATAAACCTCGGCCCATCCATGAGAACTCCACTTATCAAGAAAACGTGAATCTGTTGTATAAGAAACACCTGAAACAAATCTTGCAGGAATACCCACGCTTCTGCACAAAGCTATGAATAAATTAGTTATTTCATCACAAACACCCTCCCTATTTTCCAGCACCCAACTGGCCTTCTGTGAAGCATGAGTTGTTGTTGAACTCATTTTATACTCAATATTCTCATTAACCCAGTCAGCAAACCCATGCACAGTCGGATACAAACTATCTTTCCCTGATGCCAATGAATTTGCAAGAGATTTAATATTACCAGTATTGTAATCAACAGATTCAGTCTCATCAAGAAAACCAACTTCTGGAGAATCCTTTAATGGAAAACTAGGACTCTCTGTAATCTTTTTTAATGAGTTCTTAGTAATTATTTCTGATTCAAGGCGATAGGCCAACTTTTTGTTATTTACTGCATTCCATTCAAAGACATAACCATCTTCATATTTTCGGGCATCAGGAATAGTCTTGAGAGTAACAATATCCTGGTTAGAATCATCTCTGGGTACAAAAGATAAATAGACCTTAAGATTTTGTATATCATAAACAGAAGAAGTAGAAATCACTTCAATAGTGTTGCCAAGCTTAAAGTCTATATTCAAATCTTGCTTAAGATGATAGTCTGGCTCAGCCTGGGTAACAATAACTAAACTAATCAACATTAAAAAAAACAATAGCGATTTCTTCATTGCTTATTAAAATCCCATAAGCTTTTATATTTTTTACGCAATTAAAACCAAACTAAAAGAAGAAAAAATCCATAAAATTTATAAAGGTTTAATCACTCCAAAGTAACAATGTGGTTTCCAAATCTTACTCCATTTTTCAGAATGTTCGATGGCATACTTAATTATATCTATCAATTAGACGAGATTTTCGGATTATTAACTGTAATAATCGCAATTCTTATAAGCTTATATTCTTTAAAAATATTCAACTTTACAAAAAAGAAAAACTATTTACTATTCAGCGCTTCATTTTACCTTATAGGAGTAGGTTTTCTTTTAAGATTCATATTTGACTTTTTATATGAGACTGAAAAACTAAGAAAGTCAATGTTCCTTGGAACTTTTGAAATGAACAATCTTCAGGCGATTCTTATATTTGCGTATATGTTCTCTTTGCTTGCAGGTTACATTCTGATGCTTATTACTGCAATGAAAACTAAAAAGCGTGTTTCATTGTTGATATTTATTATATCAATTGCATCACTTATTTCAAGCATGAATTATTTCATAACCTTTATAGTGATTCTTATAATTGTTATATCTACTCTATTGATTCATTTTGACAGGAATTTTAATAAAACAAAAACATTAAATGCTGGCTTGGTCTGGTACTCATTTATGCTGATACTTTTGGGGTATATAATGCAATTGCTTATTTTTTACTCCAATAAATTTTACCTGCTGGCAAATGGGTTCAATATGTTAGGCTTTTTATTACTATTATTGAACTTTTTACTGGTGCTTAGAAAATGAGTTCCAAAAGAAGAGATAAAATTACAATAATTTATGAAATGCTAAAAGCCATTATGAATAAAAATGGCATTATTAAGCCAACTCATCTATTATATAAATCAAATCTTTCATACAAAAGAATGCTTCCTTTAGTAGAAGACCTTAAAAAAAAGAATCTTATCTATCAGGAAAATTATGGAAATAAAAAGAGATATTTAATTACAGATGAAGGAAGAAAATTCATATCCGAATACAAAAAAATGAAAGAATTTATTGATAGTTTTGGATTCTAATTTTTTGTGTAGTTTTTTATTTCCTTCTTCCGAGCATATTTATTATTCTTTCCAGTTTTTCTCTGGAACCATTCTCAAGCGGCCTCAATGTCCTTTGTGAATCATACTCAATTTCATGAGTGTGCGCATCAATCTTTACCCTGTCCTGGTGAAAAGGCCTATATCTTTCATTCATAGAAAAGCCTATCTGGAAAGCCAATAAATCCGCATAGTTAACTATCGGGACGCTTCTGTCACCATCAGGAACAATATTGATTTGTTTTTTAGGAATATTAAATCCGTCCCTTTTCAGGGATTCAGAAATAATGTATTTGCTCTCTTCATAGTTTCCATGAAAAGCATCTATATAAAGAACTGTTCTTTTAGGATCAAATCCATTAGTATGAACTACATGAGCAATGCTCAAATGTTCAATCATCTGTAAAGGAAATCTTCCACCTCTTGCTCTTGTCCAATAGAAATTATTAAGGCCATTATCTTTCATCTCATCCAAAGAAGTAAAAAACGGAATATTATCGGATTTAAGCTGCCTGTCTATTCTATTGTAAGCTTTTGCTCTAACAAGAATATCTTTTGATTTCTCTAATTTTCTATAGCCCTGATTTTTTGTCAAAGCAGAGTTATAAGTTGAGGCTGCAACAACAATTATACTGTCCTTGCCAATACCAAGACTAGTCTCATCAATCCCTAAATATGTATATGTTTTATACCCAGGCCTCATTATAAATCTATAAACAAATAAATTATATAAAGTTTAGGCTATTATAGAATACAAAAATATTAACCCACGAGGAAAAATGGTTGAAAAAGCATTACTTGCAGTTGACATTGTCGTATTTTGCTCTCAAAATAAAAAGAAAAAAGTACTCTTGATTAAGAGAAAAAACCAGCCCTTCAAATCAATGTATGCACTTCCCGGCGGATTTGTTGAAAAAGGCGAAATAGTTGAGAAAGCAGCCGAAAGAGAGCTTAAAGAAGAGACCGGGCTAACAGTAACACAATTGAAAAGATTTAACCTATATACTAAGCCCGAAAGAGATCCAAGAGATAGAGTAATTTCCATTGCCTTTCTTGCAAAAGTGAATTCTTATGGAGTAAATCCTAAAGCATCAACTGACGCGAAAGAACTAGCTTGGTTTGATGCAGAGGCCTTGCCTGAACTTGCATTTGATCATGAAAAAATAATTCAGGATGCAATCAAAAGCGAGTGTTAATGATTTAGCCAGAAATTAAACCAAGAGGAAAAAAGACGCCGCGGGTGGGATGGTCACTGATTCTTTCGCCAATCAAAAGCGAGGTGTGTTTCATTCACTAAAGTGAATTCAAGCACACGGAAAAAAA
>JBNJGV010000034.1:0-14376 GCA_051819785.1 Nanobdellota archaeon
TTGGATGCTGATTATACTGTCTTGCTTAATAATATTAAGTTAATAATTAGTGAAAATGGTTCACCTTTAGCACACCTAGCAACAGTTGCAAGAGAATATAACAAACCCGTTCTTCTTGTCGAGAATATTTTAGGAAAAATTCCTAAGAAGGGCAGTTTAACTATTTCGAATGAGGGAGAAAATGTTCAAGTTCAGATCCATTAAGAAAATAGCCATACTCTTTTTTTCTTGTTTAATTTTTTTAAAGCCTGTTTTTGGCTTTTTTTCTCCTAGTTCTCTTCAATTAGTGGCCTCCTCTGTTGGTCCATGGATTCAATATGTTTTAGTTATAATTGTTACCGCCCTCATTACAATTAGCGTTAAAATTAAGAAAAGGTGGAGATTTATTCTTAAGATTTGTCTATTTAGTAGCTTGGTGATTATTTTATTGTTTGCTTTTTTTGATTACATGTATCTTGAGAAAATAAATTCTCCTGATAATTCAATAAATTTAGAAGAAATAGGAGTTGAATATTCTCCAGAAAATATAGATCCTAGGGAGAAAATAAAGCTTAATAATGAATCATTTGAGAACCATAGGTTTATTTCTTTTGGTTCTTTGAACAACTCCGAATATGATACTTACAAAAAAATTGTTCTCTCTTGGTATTTGAAGAATAGTTTTTTCCTGAACGATAGTTTCTATATAAGTTTTGATATTTTATGGTCTGACTTAACTAATAATCCTGAAAGGTTTATAGACCACTTGAATGGACTTAATATAACTAAAAATGACAAAATTATTATTGCTTGTTATACAGGAAGAGCAAGCAAAATAGTAGCTTATTTAATGTATAATTTGGGTTACTCCAAAGTTTATTTTTCTGAACTCCGTTCAATAAAAACTAGTGATTTTATAAATGCAGATTATGTTAGTAAGACAAACAAAATTAATAATATAATTACTAAAAGATTTGATTGGGAAAGTGTTAATAATTATTATTTGTTCTTATTTGATTTAGATGAACCAGAAATCATATGCTCAAAAAAAGGACTTTGTAAAAAAAATTTTGTAAAAAATAATATTTATGGTATAAAAAGTTCTAGATTTGCTTCGATTGAAATGAGGGAGGAACACCCGGAAATGGATATTATTCCCATGAAGAGTATAAATAAAACAGATTCTAAGTTTATTTGTTTAAATACTTTACATTGTTTACTTACAAAGCATTACCTAAGTTCATTAAATTATAGTATCAGCAATATTTATTTAGCCGATTAATCTTTTTTACACTTCTTATTATTATCATTTATAATAAATTATTGCTTTGTATCACCTACTTACAATCTGGTGGAGTTTCTCTTCAATATTTTCGCGGTAAATATATGTTATTCCTGAAAGAACCATTAATAGTGTGAATAGTATTATTGATAAATCTAGGTTTTGATAAGCAACTCCTGCTCCCATGAAATTCAGCATTAAAAAACCGGGTAGTCTTCCGATTATAGCAAGAATTATTAGATTAGGGATAGGAATCTTCGTTAATCCTCCTATGAAACATATTGCATCATCCGGAAACACAGGTAATAAAAAGAGCATAAAAATTGTGATAGATCCTCTTTTGTTTGCAAGATAGTCAAATTTTTTTAGATTTTTTTTTCTTATAATTCTTTCGATTAGCGGTCTTCCAAATCGCCTACCTAAGTAAAATGCAATGGCTGAACCGATGGTAAGACCTATTATACTTAATATTGTTCCTAACCATGGCCCATATATATACCCTGATGCCAGTCCAAAAAATTGTCCCGGAAGAGGGGCCAGAACGACTTGAAGGGCAAGTATAAAAATAAGCGCAAATGGTGCTAGTACCCCAAAACCTTCCAAAAAGCTTTTTAATTTAATATTAAATTCAGCGGTTCCATCAAGGGAGTTTTTAAAGCAAGGGTAGTTAATACATATACAAGAAGAAATAATGATAATAATTAGGAAAAGTATAATGCCGATTGTTTCTTTTTTCATTATTTTGGCAAAAACCCTTTGATTTAAATATCTTTTTGCGTTTATTTACCATTGATTATTATTTTTTTGGTTGTAATTATATTTTTGCATTTGTTTTCTCCACATAAAAGAAGGTTACACGTTAGATTGTCTTGTTTCAAGCCATTATAATTAATTAGGGTATGGATTTTTTGTCCAGGCCTTAAAAACTCTTTGGAGCCATATGCAGTAAAGTTAACATTGCCTGTGCAATTGCCTTCTCTTACAAATACTTTATGATAAGTTTTGTTTATCTTGAAGTTTATGCTTGTGTATCCTTCTTTAGACATGTTTATTTTATCATAGGTGGGGGAAATAAAGTTTCCTGTTATATTTGATTGGCTTAGTGGAATAAAAAAAAGTAAAGCAGTCAGTATCATTATTGTTGCTGAAAATTCAGCCACAATTTTTTTATTATTATAAACTAACAAGCCTATTAAGAAAGAAAAAATTCCTATTACTATCGAAATTACAAGAATCCCAATTATATGTCCAAATGTTTCCATATTTATCGGCTGGAGTATCCCTGACTTATTAATATTTTTATATTCCGGATTTCAGGTTTGTGCAGAATATTTTAGAAATGTTTTTCTATGCTGAGCATGGCTTCTCTAATTTCCATTCCCTTATTTGTCAATGTATATTTTGTATTGTTTTTTTTCATAATACCTAAGAAAATCCATGATTTTATAATATCTGACAATATTGTTCTATTTATTCTTCTTTTGGTAAGGGAAACCATTTCTTCGAAAGAATAATTCCTGAATGGGTCAAGTTTTCTCAATAATGGATATGACCATTTTTTCCGCATAATCTTGTAAAACCTAAAAACAAATGGATTTTCAAACCCTAATTCTTCTCTCATAATCAAGTATCGTTTATTGGACTAATATTTAAAAATTGTGTACAAGGTTAGGAGCATTAAAATAAAGAGGTGATATGATAGCAAAGTGCGATAAAGCAGCAGAATGTTTATTTTTTAAAAAATATAGTACAGCCCAGGGTGTTGGCGAGGATTTCAAGAAATACCTTAATGATTATTGCAATGGCGAGAATTACGGCCAATGCAAAATCAGGATGGTTATAGAACAGCTCGGTGGAAAGTTAACTCCACATAATATGATGCCTGATGGAAAACCTTTACCAGGTTCTGATGAAAAATTCTGGTCAGAAGGCGTAAAGCTAATTGTTGGTTGAGATGTTTTATTTTAATTGATGGCTTTTAAAAATTAAAGCCATTAATTATTTAAATCTGTAAACTTTTTAAGTAGTTGATGGCATCAAAAATATATTTCTCAAATTTAACAAAAGAAGGTATAAAATCTCTTGCTACAAACATTTTAAGTGAGAGTTCTTTTGATAATAAAAGAACAGCAGTGAAGTTGCATTTTGGTGAAAAGGGCAACACAAGGTATGTCAACCCTAATCATGTTAAGATATTAATGGATGTTTTAAGAGAAAAGACTGGAGATTATTTTTTAACAGATACCAATACTCTTTATAGGGGCATGAGAACTAATGCCACTGATCACAAGAAAATTGCTTATGAACATGGATTTGCAAATTTAGGCGCTCCGATTATTATTGCTGATGGTGAATATGGGGATGATGAAAAGAATGTTAAAATAAATAAAAAACATTTTCAAAAAGCTAAGCTTGGAAGAGAAATTTATGAAGCAGAGACCATGATGGTTATATCACATTTCAAAGGCCATGTGCTTTATGGATTTGGAGGGGCATTAAAGAACCTTGCTATGGGCTGCGCAAGCAGGGCAGGAAAATTGGCCATGCACAGTAAAATAAGCCCTGTTGTAGGTGAAGGCTGTGTTAAATGTGGGATTTGTGCAGAGAACTGTGATGTTAATGCGATTGAAATTGGTCCAAATGGAGCGCAAATCACAGATGATTGTATAGGCTGCGCTCAATGTATAGCGGTTTGTCCAGAGGGTGTAATAAAAGTACCTTGGCATGGTGCAACTCCCTATGAGGCAATAGAGAGAGGGGCAGAATATGCATATGCTACGACTCTTAACAAACCTTGTGTATATTTCACGTTTGTTAATAATGTTACAAGAGAGTGTGATTGCCTTTCTGATTCAGAGTTAATCTCTGAAGATGTGGGTGTTTTGGCCGGGTTTGATCCGGTAGCTATTGATAAAGCAGCATATGATCTCTTAAAAGAGAAGAATCAAGACAAGGATGTCTTCAAAGAGTCAGGCAATCCTGATGGGTTGAGGATAATAGATTATGCTCAAGAGTTAGGTGTAGGAACTAAAGATTATACTTTGGAAAGAATTTGATTATTAAGCTTTTTATTATTTTGTTATACTTTTTCATCTGTGACTCTTGTCATTAACAGCATAACAAGGCCACCTATAATTATCGTTGAGATTAATGCGTATTTTACGCTTGTAGCTATTAAAATTAAGACCAAGGTAATTATACTTAAAAGTCTTCCCAAATTGAGATAGAATTCACGCATAAAAATGGTTTCAGGAATTCCTTTTTTCTTTGAGTTATTGTAAAACATTGAGAAATAAGGCAACTGAACTAAGGCCCATGTTATTCCTCCAAGTCCTTGGATTATTGCAATCGCTGAGAAAGTTTTAAGGAAAGTTCTTATGATAAGACTTACTGAATTTCCTATTGCTCCAATTTTTAAAAGTTTGTGCTTATTGGCTTCTGTAGTTTTCTTTCCTAAGTAGATAGTGAATAAAGCAAGAAGAGTGCTTGAAATGGTAAATATACCTCCTATGTTACTTAATGGTATTGCCATTATATACAAAAGTACTGGCCAAAAATATTTTGCAGCCATGAACCTGAATCCTTCAGCAAGAAATGGGATTGCTTTCTTTTTATATTTTAAAACATCTTTTATTCTGAAATTAAAAGGTTCATGCAGCTCACTTGAAAAAAAGAGTGGCAAAACAGAGAATATAAGTATAATGACAACAAGAGAGAATAAACAACCAAAGGAGAATAATTCGATAATCAAACCTCCTAATAAAGGCCCTATTATTGAAGCTGCTGTTGAAAATGTTCTTACTAATCCAAACTCCTTAGCTGATTTTTCACTTTTTGAAAATTTTGCAAATTCAAGATGAAATGCCATAAAGTAGAAACTTACTGCAGAAGAAAATAATAATGGGTATAATATCAGTATTGTTATCTTACCTAAAAACTCAATTAATAAATCAGTTTGGTGCAGAGCTATAAAAAAAATAATCAATAATGGTATGCTTATCAATACTGAATGTCTTGCTCCTTTTTTTGATGAGTAGACCAACGCCAGAAGTGAGAATAGAATATTAGCTATGGTATATACAGCAAAGTAAAGCGCAACTTCATAAAAGTTAAAACCATGTTTTAATAAGTATATTGGGATGAATATGCTTGTTGTCGAGACAGCAAAACTCCTTAGTGAATGCATTATATAAATTTCATTAATCTCTTTTTTCAGAAAGTATGGTACTTTCATATGGAAGTATGGCATAAAACATCTCTCGACTGTGCTAATATTTAAATCTGATTCTTTGCGTTATATTTTCTGTATTTATTTGTTAAAAAAAGGATAGATATTCAATTAGTTTATTTTAATTTTCTTTATAGCTCCAGAAGGTTTCTTTGCCTATAATAACATGGTCCAGCATTCTGATTCCCATAAATTTTGAAGCCTCCATTATTTCTTTGCTCACCTGTAAATCTTCCTCTGAGGGTTCAGGGTCACCAGAGGGGTGATTGTGAACAAGAATGAATGAGTTTGCAGAATTTTTAATGGCTTCCTTGAATATCTCTCTTGGATGTACTACTGCGGCGTTTAATGTTCCTATCGAAAGGATTTTTTCAGAGACAATTTGGTTTTTTGTATCTAGTGATAAAACAAAAAAATGCTCTTGTTTGAGTGGTGTTAATGCATCTTTAAAGTAGTTAAATACATCTTTGGGTCTATTTATCTTCTTAATCTTTTTACAAGTCTTGCTTATTCTTTTGTTTAATTCTATAATTGCCTTTATTTGAAGAGCTTTTACCAAACCTATGCCTTGTATTTTCTTTAATTCATTGATTGTGATATCAGAGAGATTATGTATATTATATTCACTTAGTAATTTATTAGAAATATCAATTGCATTTTCTTTTCTGGTTCCTTTAACAAGGATAATTGCTAATAATTCAGCATCGGAAAGTGCCTTTTCACCTTCTTTTAACATTCTCTCCCTTGGCCTGTTTTGGGAGGATATTTCTTTTATACGCATAGAAATAATATAATATCAAGTTTAATAAAGTTTAACAAAAAAAAATTGAAAAATTTTCATTTTTATTCAAGTTTCTTTTCTAAATCATACCTGGGTAGTCTCATGTTTTTTGTAAGAGTATCGCTTACTCTGCGCTCTTTATTATAATTCATGTCATTGACACTTCTTTTTTCATAATCCAGACCCTTTAAAGATTCTTCTAGCTTGGCGTACATATGGTTGCCTTCTTTACCAGATCTTATATGTCCTCCAAGGCCAGTGTATTCTGCATTATGCCAAATTGTAGCATTACCTACTTCTTGTCTCATGCCAAATTTTCTTTCCTTTGGATTAAGTATCCTCAGTTCTTCATATACACTTTCCCCTGTGATAGGACCTACAAAATTTTTTCTTGAATCAATTTCCAAGCCGAGTTTTTTTGCATGTGTCTTAATATTGGCAGCTACCTCATTGCCTGAGTATTTTACTGGTTTGTACATGACTTGAGTTGGAGATACATTTTTTTTGTTAGTTTGTTTTGAATGTTCTCTTCTTTCGAGGTTTGGCATTTCAAAACCATCATCTCTTGCAAGCTTATCAGATAAGTCATTAAGCCCGCCAGTATAATCCTGTGAGGTCCTGATAAGTTTGGGGATATCACTATAAGATTGGTTATAATCAATGATCACAGTTGATTTTTCTTTTTTACCTTTGCCTCCTCTCAACAAAGTAATTTCTTCTACATGGGCAGGGTTATCTTCTCCTAGATTAACTTCAACCGTATTATAGCTTTTCACTTTTATGCCTAGCTTTTCTGCTTGGCCTTTTAATAATCTCGCTACTTCTCTACCGGGCAGCTGCCCCCCTGAATAATTTTCATGGTACATTTTTCCACCTGTAATCTAAAATAGATTAACCCCGGGGGGCATTGGCTTAAATTTATAAATTAAATTAAAAAATAAAATCTATTTTTTAGATTATATGTAGGTTGAATATTATAGGAGCAAAAAATAATTAAAGATGTTATTTTGTCTTTTTTGTAAGAATGCTAAAATCAACTTTTATACATATGCCTGGTGTTGGAAGGCTAAAGGAAAAATTTTTGTGGGAAAATAATATTTTGACATGGGACGATTTTCTGCAAAAATCTGGTAGATTAAATATTTCTGGAAAGGAAAAAATTGCTCAGGAATGTGTTAATTCAATGGAACACTATAATAAAAAAAATTTCTCATATTTTTCAGAAAAAATCCCTATAAATGAACACTGGAGAGCTTATAATGATTTTTCTGGCAGCTGTTGCTTTCTTGATATCGAGACAACAGGGCTTGATAAAGTAAATAATAAAATTACAACTATAGGGGTATATGATGGCCAAGTAAGTAAAGTTTTTATCAGGGGCCATGATCTTGACCAGTTTGAAGATTATATAAATAAGTATTCAACACTTGTAACATTTAATGGTAGATGTTTTGATATACCTTTTATAAAAAACACATTCTCAGGAATTGTTCTTAATCATTTTCATATTGACTTACGGTTTTTTTTAAAGGAGCTTGGATTTAAGGGTGGTCTCAAGGCTATAGAAAGAAAGCTAGGGTTATCAAGAGATTCAGAAATCTCAGAGGTAGATGGTTTTGAAGCTGTAAGGTTATGGAAAAGATATCAAAAAGGGGACCTTGATGCCTTAAATAGGTTAATCTCTTATAATATTGCTGATGTAGAAAATCTTAAACCATTGATGGATTTTGGGTTTAATAAAATAAAAGATTTAAGGCTAACCATATAACTTTAGTGTTGTAAATATTTGTTTAAAGCTATTTTTTAATATTGTATCTATTCTATAGTAATCTTTAAATATTTTGATTGTTATACTAATGTTTAGTATGGGAAACTTAAGCTTTTATCTAAATCATAAATATGCTGGTATAAATTCTTTAAAAGTAAAATGTGAGAATGATTATGCGAAACTTGATTTTGATTTATACAGGACAACTGAATATGATTTTGTTTGTGGATTCCTTAATGATTATTCGGAAGATATTTTTGATGATGAAAGATTAGAGCAGATATTGGGGTTTGTTGAATCTCCTTGTTTACCTGTTATGTTATTTACTAATTCCTATGATTATTTCAAGGCTTATCCTGGTGTAGATAAACTTACTCTTACTTATACTGATAGTAAACTCTCTGATAAGTTTTCAGAGCTTGTTTTGGGTGATGTTTTTCCTGGCAAGGTAACTAAGTTACATAATCTGGCTATGAGTCATAGGGTACCCGGGAATACTTGCTTTTTTTTCCAGGCAATAAATAAAGGAAAACAAATAGAGATTTCTTATAGGGATTCTGATAAATCCAATAAGTATAATCCTTATAAAAATCCATCTAAACATATAGGTTTTTCAGGAGTAACAACCATAGATTCCATTGAAAATATTTTTTCAGGTTATAAGAGTATTGACTTAGATGTTGGTGTCCAAGTGGCTGACTCTCGATGGTAATATTTTTTTGCTTTTTTAAGAAAAAAAAGATGATTGGTTTTTTTTGATTTATCTTATCCTAGCTTACTGAATAATAATCTTGGATAATTACTTTATCTAAATCATCAGTTTCTGTCGAGATATAAAGTTTACCTTGGCCTATTTCGGTAATTTTTTCAGCGAGCTTTTTACCTTCTTTATCCAGATTCATCCCAACTATAGATATTGTGATATTATTCTTTATTGCTTCGTTAGCAGCTTCAATTGTCTCGTCTTTTGGCCTTTTTCCCGCAGTAGGCAAAGCGTCAGTTATTAGAATAAGATGTTTGGTCACATCTTTATCAGGAAATAATTCTATTGATTTTTTTATTGTTTTTGATATGTTTGTTTCATGGTGTGCTCTTACCGAAACTATATCCTTTAACAGTTCTGTGAATTCTGATGTAGGTCTGATTGATTTTTCAATATCTTTTCCAAATACAATTAATCCTACTTTATCTTTTTCTGTAATTGCCTTATGTGCAAGAGCGATACCTGCTTTTTTGCATTTCCCGATTTTTTGTCCTTTCATTGAAGCTGAAGAGTCAAGACCATACACCACATAAATCTGACCCTTTGCTGTTCTTTGATGCACTTTGAGGTCATTTTTTGTGAATTGTTCGTGTCCTCTTCTTAATGCAGTTTTTATTGTTTTTCTGATTGATAAATCTCTAAACCTGTCACCTCTCTGGAAAGTCCTTATATCTTCTTTATCTCCATAAATATCTGGTTTTTTCTGGAATTTTTCTCCCTCTAATCCTTTGGCTTTTAAATTGTCAAGCTCTTCTATATAACTAACAAGCGATGCCAGCTCGATTCCTGATTCAGTTATTGAGTATTGCTTATCAAGAAGTTTATTCTTTTTTAGCTTCTCAATGTTATCATTCATTTTTTGTTTTAGCTCTCTTTGGAATTCAGGGATATGCATATTTTTTTCTACATATCCTTCATCATATCCTGAAATTGCACGCAAAAGCTTTTCACCATATATTTGTTTTGCAAGTTTAAAATTCTTTGACATCTGCTGCATCATTATATCAGGAGTAAAAGCAGAAATATTATTATTGATTGCATCATTGAGCATCTTTCCCTGCTCAATCGTCTCCTTATCGTTTTCTAGCACAGAATGCATCAACTTATCTTCCATGGACTGGAACTGTAATTTTCCGGATAATTCTTCAGCTTTTTCCTGTTCTTTTATTTCAGTCTTCTTTGTCTGAGTGTCACGGTCCATCACCTTGTTCCTGTTTATCAGTCGTGTTAGATAATTTTTCTTGATTAAACTTTTCGAATTCTTCCTTGATGAATTCACTTGAATCTTTTATGTATTTCACACTTGGTTTAAGCCTTATCCTGTGAGAGAGAACTGAGACAACAACTGCTTTAACATCATCAAAACTTGTTACTTCTGCATTTCTTACAAATGCATTTGATTGGCTTCTTTCGTATAGGCCAAGTGTTGCTCTTACACTCGGCACCTTTTCGAGTTTATCACTTTCTCTCAAATTTCGTATAAACCCTACTAATCCATCAAGGACTTTTTCTGGAACCTTGACGAGTTCTTTTCCTTTTTGTTTTGTGATGTTTTTTTCTAATTCATCTGTTTCAGGATAATTCATGTAAATTACATCAAACCTGTCCATTAATACATCTGAAAGCCTTTCTGTATTTATATCAACTGGATTCATTGTTGCAATAAGGATAAAGTTTGCTTTGAAATCAATGTCATAACTTGAGATTGTAGCTGTTTTTTCCTCCAATACTTGAAGCAGTGCATTTTGTATTTTTTCAGGACATCTGTTTATCTCATCAAAAAAAAGTACACCATTATTGGCTTTGAAAATTTTACCAGGGGTAAATGCTTCAGGGCTTAGTGCGCCATATTTAAGAGCTTTTATTGGGTCAATATCTCCTATTAGGTCCTCGGCTGTTAGGTCAGGGCTTCCTTGTACCCTTACGAATCTCTCAACTCCTGAGACTTTTTTTGTTTTTTTTATGTTTCCGGTAATACATTGCGGACAAATAGGATTTTCTGGAAGACAATTGTAACCACAATCATTCACTTTAAGCTCAGGAAGTATATCTGCCACATTTTTTGCAAGAGTAGTTTTCCCAATGCCAGGTGGACCAAATATGGTAATATGCCTTCCCATCATAAGGGCGGATTTAAGATTGGACTTTATAGCTTCTTGGCCCAAAATTTCTTTGAATTTTTCATTTTTTAATTGTTTTTGAAAAGATTTTGTAATTTCCATAAGTCACATACAAAAAAATAACTTCTTTATAAAATTTGCCGTGCAATGTATTTTTATTATAGAAAATTTCCTAAGATATGTTTTTTATAAAATTATACTTAATATGATGCCTGATAAAGCAGGAATGTAAAGATTATCATCAATTTTTACACTTCTTATTTTGAATGTTGTCGCTTCCAAAAGTGATACAATTATCGAGGTTAAGATTGCAGGGATTAATGGGACAAACAAAGAGGCACTTAAGGATGAAAAAAGTATAAATGAAAAAAGACCTTCATAACTTTTTTTCTTGTTAAAGAAAAGTGGATGTTTCCCTAAACTTTTTCCAATTAGGCCTGCCATACCATCACCCATTGCTAATAGAACAACTGATGCTGAAAAAATATCGGGCTGGCTCCTGAAAAGTATATATGTTAAAATTATGCCAAACAAGTAATTAATTGTGCTTTTCTTAAAGCATTTTTTGTTAGTGTCAAGCTTCTTTATAATCTTGGTAAATAAGGGGATTTTTAGCCTAAAAGATAAATCTACTACACAGATTAAAAAGAGGGCTATGGGCAGAAATATTATATTGAACCAGTAAAACTTAAACAAAAATACTAAGAGAACACCAACTAAAATATGGATTATTTTTCTAAGGTATTCAGGTTTCATATATTTGCACCAAAGAAATTATATTTTTCTTTTATGGATATAATTGTTATTCCCAGGGCAGCACCAATAAGTATTCCTGCTATAATATCTGAAATAAAATTTCCTCCCAAGTAAATTTTTCCTGATGTAATTATTACTGTGAAAATTATCCAAAACCATTTTAGAGCTGGATATACTTTATGCAAAATAGTTGAAAGGGAAATACATATTCCTACACTGGCACTTGGAAAGGAATAAATCTTCCAGTTTAATATAGGCATAAAGCATTCACTTGGTGACTCTCTTGCAACTAATAATTTTAATAAATAAATAAATAAAGAGGTTAGTAAAAACGCGATCCATATGGGTATTATCCAGTCTCTTTTTTTCCCTTCCCACATAAAAAAAGAAGTCATTATCAGCATCAGTATAATAAGAAAGATAGAGTAGTTTGTCCAACTTAAAATGTATGTAATAGGCGGGGTTTTTATAGATTTGGCAAATTCTACCAATCTATTGTCAAAAATAAAGCTTATTATCAGGACTAGCACTCCTATACCAAATGCTATTATTCTATATACTTCATTTTTATGAATCATTTGAATATCCCCTGTATAATTATTGATTATTCCTTTTATCTTTAATAAATTTGTGGTATTTCTTATAAATAACCTTTTAATCTTCTCTTGTTATTTTTATTGCCGGGAGGGTTTAGATTTTTTATCTTTCCTTTCTCTTTAATAATTACTTTTTTAGAGCTTTTGTTAGTCTTGCCATAGGATGATTAACTAAATAATCAGAATATAATCAGAATAAAAAATAAAATGATAAATCTTTGCACTCTACATTTAGCGTTTTTTATGGAAAAGATTATAAACTTTGGTTTCTGAGTATTTTTAGTATGGAATATGTAAAAAGGTACCTAAAAAAGACACTCGATAAGTATTTAAGCTATTATAATCCTGTTAATATTAAAACTGAAAAGAAAAAATTTTTCAAAAATCTAAAACAGCAAAAAGAATACAACCCTTACTTTGTTTACAAACCACTAAATTTTGATCTTGTTGAAGCTAAAAAATATGTTAGATTAATGAGGCAATATAAAGGGGATTTTTCAGAAATTTTTTCTGATTCTGCTTTAAGGTATTTGAATGTGTTTAACCTGCTCAAGAATCGTGGGAAAAATTTTTCGGCCCATAGTGTTTTGCTTTTTGGTTTGCCTACTAACTTGGAAATAAGAAAAGCTAGGGAAATTCTTAAGAACTTCAAGGGCCGAGTAAATATAAAAAGATATAATGCTGCCCAGACTGCTGAAAAATTAAGAAAGCATGCAGGCAAGTATGGATGGGAAGTTACTTTGGGTAGAAGCATAAGCAAGATGAGAACAGCCCCGTCTAAAAGGAAACTGGTAATCAGCCATGACGCGATGTTTAGTAATGAAGATATAAGAAGACTAAGATGGCATGAGATTGAGACACATATTAAAAGGGAATTTAATGATAGAAAACTCCCTAAAAAAATAAGGGGCCTATTTGATTATATCCAAACTGAAGAGGGTCTGGCGGTAAAAATGGAAGAGTTGCATGGTTGTAATGAACAATTACCTGTTTATGCAGTCAGGTTATTAGCGGTTGATTATGCCCAAAATAATTCATTTTATGATGTTTATATGAAGCTTACCAAATGGCTAGATCCAGAAGCTGCGTTTATGACAACAGTACGGGTAAAACGTGGTTTAACAGATTCATCCAGGCCAGGTGGACTCACCAGAGATAAAATTTATCTTTCAGGAAAAATAAAGATTGATAATTTTTTGAAAAAAGGAAAATTTGATGATTTATTTTTAGGCAAAATTGGCATTAAAGATGTAGGATTAGTTAAATCAATTTTATATTCTTAACCCTATATTTAATATATTCTTTTTTAATTAAATGTCTAATTAAGTCCCCTGCTTTGCAAAAATCGCGTTCAACATATGAATATAATTTCCCATCTTCTTCCCAGTGTTTTGGGTGTATTGCACAGAAATTTTCAACCCCCTTGGTGTTTTTTGCAGGTGGCCCTTGCCTGAGTTTTTTTTTAGGCAAAATTTCTTTTTTAATCATAAAATAAAACAATGCACTTTCAGTTTCTTTCCATTGCCATCCAGAATCTCTTATTTTGAAATCATTAATCATTAGTTGTTTCTTTAAATATTTAAAGACCTTTAAGAGTTTAGCTCCTACTACGTCCTCTTTTCCTTCTAAGGGTTTAACCTGGAGAATAAATAGTTCTGAATTATTTTTTATGGAATTAAGATATTCTAGTGTCAATATTTTTTTTATGAAAAAATCTATTGAAGGTTTATTTAAAAATTCAGAGGCTTTCTTTTTAAAATACTCCATATTTTCAATACTAAGAGCTGCTGCGGCATTACGCTCCGGTTGTATTGGGTCAATTACAATTAAAGAATTGACCTTTGAGCTATTTATTTTTTTTATAGATTTATGATTTTGTATATCAATAATGAAATTTTTTTTCCATTCAAAAGCATGCTCTAACAATGCTTTAAAAGACTTGTAATATGCAAGTAAAATATCTATTACATGGCCACTGAATCCCCTTATATAACTTTCTGCCCCATATATCCCCTGTGCTTTACAAAATAGTTTGGCTAATATTATCTGGTTTTTTAAGTCTTTATTGTTTCTTATGTAATTTTTCATCCATTCTACATGCAA
>JBNJGV010000035.1:0-14017 GCA_051819785.1 Nanobdellota archaeon
ATCAAACAGCAAACTTCAAGAAGAAAAATATGTTGCTGAAGAAAAGGCTTCACTTGATTCTCTAACAGGTTTATATAATCAAAATACTTTCTATCCACGATTAGAAGAAATTCTTTCAAAGGCTAAAAGGCATGAATGTGATGTATCACTTCTTGCGATAGATGCTGATTATTTTAAAGAGATTAATGATAATTATGGCCATCACGAGGGAGATAGGGCAATTGCTTATATAGGTCAAATAATCCAGGATGTAACACGGAAGGAAGATATAGGTGTAAGGTATGGCGGTGATGAGTTCGCTGTGATTCTCGATGGAGTTTCTCAACAAGATGCATATAACGTTGCAGAAAAAATAACAAAATCAATTGAAGAAAACCCTTTCACTTTAGAAAATGGCAAAAGGCTTGATTTAATGGAAGGGAAACTAGAGAATATTTCCTTAAGTATTGGTATTGCATCTGCTTTCCCTAGTGAAGATCAAAGTCCAGAGGGTCTTTATAAAAAGGCAGATAAGGCATTGTATAAAGCAAAAGATTCATCTGAGAATATAGCATTTTATAGTTTGCCTGATAATGTGCTTCAGTTTCCCGTAAATGATTATTACTCCAGAAATAAAAGAAGTGTTGCTTTTTAGTAATAATGTTTTCTTATTTTCAATAGAGGAGCTATTGCTTTAGTATATTCAATTTCTAAATATCTAGTGTATTGTTTAAGTGAATGATTTTATGTGTTTTTATAAATTAAGTATATAATTGCTACAATTTGTAGTTGATTTTTTTGTCAGGCTTTAAATTATATGCCTTTTTGCAGAAATTATCTTCTAAAAGAGATGATTGATATTTGCATTTATCCTGATATGTGCATATATAAAGTTCAATTTTTGGAGAAGAAATTTTTTCCAGCTTAACATAATCGCAGATTTCTTCAAGTTTTTTATTCATGAAACTTTTATGGCATTGCAGTATTTATTTAAATTTAACCCTAAATATTATTATTATTTTTACAGGGAATTATTTTATTTTCTCTGCGCCTTTTGCCAAGATATCCTTAAGAGTTTCCTCCCACTCTTTTTTTGTTAAAATTTTGAACTCTTTCATTTCAATTAGACAAAAAAAATCTTTTATATATATTGTTGAAGTAATTATGAAAATTTTTAGCAGTATTATGGAAAATTTTCAGATAATTCCTCTAAATTCCAAGTTTTGTAAATTTTTTTCAGAAATTACAGATTATTTACTAGTTTTATCTGGATAAAGATAAATAAATCTATTTTAAGAGCTGTAAATTTTTAAACTCCTAAATTATTTCCCCGCGTTTAGCTAATAATTAATTATATGCCAGATTGTTTTTAATACTCCTATAACTGAGATTAAAAGAACAAAAAGGTCTGTTCCGGGAAATGCCTCGTTGAATCTAAATACAAGTTTTCCTGTAATCACACCATAAAATGATATAACAAAAAGGATCAGGAAAATCAATAGATACATAAAAAGATAAATTATGTTTTTCATAGGCTTTTATCTTTAGGTACTGTGAATTTTTTAAATCCCTGTACAAGATGTGTTTTTTTATGCACTTGCTTGTATAAATTCTCTATTTCTTCAGGTGTAAAACTGACAATACCTGAACTTCCTGAACCTCTGAAGCATACCGATATTGATTCATTGTTTGGGCTTAGGAAATTTTCGTTGATTCGAACTTCCTTTATACTCCCAGAGCTTTCAAGCCTGACAATACCATCTTTATTTTGTTTTTTTATTTTTATATCCATTTATATCCCCCGCTAGTTTTTGACTAAGATACCTGCTGATATCTCCCTTATCACTATACAATCTGTTTTCCACCCATTTTTTATAATTATAAAGAGTTGTTTTAGATATCCCTTGTTCCTCTAAAAAAATATCAATGTTTCCGAACTTAGAGTATTTATTGTAATGCGTACTTGACTCATTATATCTTTCATCCCACCATCTTAAATAATCATTGTAGACATTTATCTTTTTTTGTAGTTTAGTATCGTTTTCAAAATCGGAAAATGTTTTGCTAGTATTAGCGTCTTTTCTTGTTTTGTAATTACTTTTTTTTATATTTAATTTATCTAAAAGCTCTTTATTTTCGGGTGCGTAAAAACCCGTGGCTTTTCCAATATGATCTGTATTTTTATTTATAGCACTAGAGCTCGTATAATTTTCAGTTTCACAATTATTTGCTATACCTTTTTCTTTAGGTTTTTTTCTTCTTGAAAAAGAGAAGAATGAAAAAAATAATAATGCAGATACAGCCGGGTAAAAATTATTACTTGCATAGCTTGCTTGCCTATTTTCTAGTTTTTCTGATATAGCTTCTAATTTATTAGTGAGGGTTTTTTTGTGGCTTTCGTATTCATCAACACGGTTTTTGACTCCATTGAGCATACTTATGTCAATAATATTTGGCTCTCCATTTACACTCAATGGCAAATAGTTAGGATTTTCTTTTTCTCTTTTCAGCTTATTTTCAGCTTTCAGCCATTTTTTTCCTTTATCGCTGAAAGGATAATCTTTTCCTAGACTAGAGCATAATGTTTTTAGTTCTTCTTTCCAATTATTTTTTGAATATGACTTGGCAATGTTAATAAGGCAATCATTCTTGCTTACTTGTATTGATGTTTCAGGGGGGTTCAGATTAAGCTTGCTTAAAAGCCCTTCACGCTTTTGGACGAGATTTGTGTAATCTATTTTCATACTTTTAGTTTCACTCTTATAGTGTGTTGCAGGGGTTTTAGATAAATAATTTCCTGCTGTAAATATTGATGCGTAAAAAGCTAAGCCCACTATAAATGTTTTAGTAATACTATTTAGTTTTGGTATCTTAGGTTTTATTTTAGTGTCTTCAAGAAAATTTGAGTACTTTTCATATTTTTCTTTTGCATATTCTTTAAGCGGGTTAAGATTGAGCCTTGACTCAAGGTTATCTTTTTTATGGTTTATTTTTCTTTTATTTTTTTTATTTGAAAAAGTTTTAAACCCTTTTTTTAAAAAAGACCCAAAATGATTTTTAATAGTTTTTAATCTGTTAGTCCTTTTCTTAGTGTGTCCTTGTTTTTCTTTTTCTGATTTTACTTTCTCTAGCAACTCTTCAGACTCCCTGCTAAGGTTCTTAGCCATTTCAAGAGGCTTATTGACGCACTCCTCAATGAATTCTTGGTTAGCGGTCATCGGAACACACCACCTATCCTGTTGTTATTTTTTTTATCTGGGAGTGATTTATATGTGTTTGTTCCAATTCATTGAGTATTTGCATTTGACCTTTTTTCAGGGATTCAACGAACACTTCCTGTTCACTAAGTTCTCTATCTTTTTCGCTAAGTTGTTTGTCTTTCTCTTCTATTATTGTCTTATACTCTGCATCAATAATCTCTTTTTCTGTTTCAGCTTTTTTTAAGCCTTCTACTGTATCTTCTAGTTTGTTTTGTGTTCTGGTAAAATTCGTGTAAGCCTTGCTAACTGAGACATCCCTTAAGACTGACAACAATTTAAGCCTTTGCGCAAAAAGCCTGGTGTCTTGGAGTTGCCCTATGTTAGTATCATATTCAGATAATACTTTCGCATATTCCTCTTGGAGTTGTCCATGGCTTTTTCTAAGGCTTTCTAGTTCTTCTTTAAGTTCTTTATTTTTTTCTTCAATCCTGAAATTCATATCCAATGCATCATCTAAATCCATATCTCTTTTGTTTGTGGCCTCAATTTTTTCTTTGAGTGTTCCCTCGCTTTCAGATAGCATTGCATTTCTTTGAGCAAGAAGTGTTTTATAGTTTTCTAGCTCTTTTGATTTTTCTTTAGCTAGCTCTTGTTGCACATTGAGTTTATTTTGCAATTCTTGCTTAGATGATGCAAGTTCTCTTTGTGATTTATTAAGTTCTGAAATCTCGCCATATAATTCTTCCCTTTTTTCAACTAGATGCTCCACTCTTTCCAGGGTTGAATTATAATCTTCTTTTAGCCTTCTGTAATTAATCATTAGCTTGCCCACTACATCTCCCAGCTCTACAGTTCTTTTATCAAGAGTTTTTTGGCCTTTCTCTTGCTGCATTTCCCTGTATAAGCTGAAAAGTTGGTCATACTCTGCTGAATTTGGATTTTGTAGCGCTGGAGTCGTGTTAGAGGTATTTTTATTTTTGCTAGTGTCTGAACTTTGATTCTGACCATGCCTGTAGAATTCAAGTTTTTTCTCAAGCTCTTGAATTTTACTTTCATATTCTGTTTCAAGCTGTTGCTTTTGTTCTAGTTTATCTTTATATTCAGAAACTTCTTGATTCAGACCTTCTATTCGGGTTTCATGGTCTTGATTATTTTCTTTTAATTTTGTATTTTCAGCAGAATAGTTTTCAATTTCTTTTTCCAGTTGACTCTTTTGTTCAATCTCTTTTTGGAGTTGATTGTTAATTGTCTTTATTTCTTCGGTTTCTTGTTTATATTTATCTAATTCTTCTTTAACAGCTGAATAGCAATCGTTTGCATAATTTATAGTTCTTCTTAATTCTGTTACAACTTTTGGCTCTTTTTCATCGCCTTGCCACATAATTTCTCCGTTTGAAGAGATAATTATATTGTCAATAGAGTCTTTGCTTACCAGATACTCAGAAAATGCATTTAAAAGTCTCGGCTCTTTTGAGCTAGGATCAAATTTTCTGTATATTAGCTTTTCTGCATTTTTCAATGAACTTAAAGGTCCCTGTACAAAGCTTCCATATACTTCGTCTGCTTTTTTTCCGGTTGAATCTTCTTCACACATTACGTCATATAATGTGTCTCCTACCTTTGCAAGATTACTTTTGAATTCAGAAAAATATTCACCAATGTTTCTCATTTTACCATTATTGCCCATTTTACACACCAATTGGTTTGCAATTAAATTTAATATATAAATGTTACTATATTTTAAAAGTAACAAATTAAGCGCGACTAAATTTTTTAAGGTCTTTTACTGCGCCGAAGTCAAGAACTTTTTTTCCAATAATGGATACTTCGAATTCATCTATATCTTTAAGGTAGGGGCTGAGAGTTTTCTCTTTTAATATATCGGTTCCTTCGTTGATTAAGTTAAAGGATGGTAGAACAATCAGCTCTTTTTCTTGCCATTTACCTTTTAAAAAGCATTTGAATTTTTCACTCCGTGGATGATCTACTAAAGTTACTGCCGGATGTTCGTGCCCTATTACAATTGTTTCTGCGCTTTCTTGAGCTAGCTTGTGCCCATGGGTAAACAATATATTGCCTAATTTAAAGCTATCAAAAACCTTTATATTTCTTCTTTGGGCAATTGGCCCGAGTATAGTGTCATGGTTTCCTTTTATTAATATTAGTTCAGTGCATTTTTTTGCTAAAAAATCGATTAATCTTAAAGTATGACGCCATTCTGTTTCAGAGATCTGACCAAATTCATGTTTAATGTCTCCATTTATTATAATTCTTTTATGATTTTTGATATTTTCATCTAATCTTTTAATTGTGAGATTGAATTGCTCTCTTGGTAAAAAAATGCCTTGTTTGTTTAAAGCTTCTTCATAACCCATGTGAACATCTGAGAAAACCAAAGTGTCATATTTTTTTATATAAAGGCATAAATCCCTGAATTCCATTTTAAAGCTCTTTTAGTTTATTAAGTGTAAATGTTTTTAATTTCTCGGGCCAGTAATTTTTGATTATTTCTTTCTTTTTATTAAGTTCAATAATAATATCCTCTTTAATCCTGGTTTCTCCGTCAATAAGGTCGTGAAGCGCCTCTTTAATATATACAGGTTCGTCAATGCCTTGCGCAAGTATTTTTAGTTCTTCTCTGTAAGATTCTTGTTTTTCTTCATTCTCTGTTTCGTGTTGCTCCCATATCTTGTAATAGTCAAATTCGTCTTTCTTTTTTTTTGTTTTTGTTTTAAGAGATATCTTTGCAAGAACCATATTATGCATTCTTTGCAAAAATGCCATTTTATCCTCCATTTTAACAACATCCATTACACCCTGCATGGCTATGTTAAATGCAAACGGACTTGGTATTTGTGTAGTTATTTCACTTATTTTTATATGACCCTTTTCAATGCTTTGAATTACTTCTTTTGCTCCTACAATATCCATCTGGTCTTTGAGAACCTCCCTTTTGGCTTCTTTAAGGATGGGGAAATCTTTTGATATTCTTTTAACTGCGCTTAAAAGAAGCATAGATGAAACTTGTTGTCTTCCTACTCTTTTTTTTCTACCCATATAACTTCGGAGAATCATAAGAGACCTGCCTGCGCAATGCCTGAAACGCCTTTTTAATATTTCACTTCCGTCAAGCGCGTTTTCCATTATATTTGTTAATTCTGTGCTTTTTATTAATTTGAGTGCATTTGTGATATTTGTTTTCTTTTTCACGCCAAGGTAGAATCCATTATCATTAATACCTATCTCAACATCTCTGTGTTGTCCCTTTGTTATTGCATATCCTATTGCTCTTGATAATACATCATTGACTCTCCTGCCATAGAGTGAATGGAATATTATTTTTGTTGATTTCTCATCCTGGTAGCTTTCTATTATCAATTTTTTATCATGGGGCAATTCTTTAAGATAGTGGTATTGCTCAAAAAAATAATAATAAATCGCTTCTGCTGAATTTTTATCAATATATAGGTAATCATTCAGAAAATTAATTATTTCTTTTTTGCTTTTTTCATTTAGAAATTTTTCTTCCATTAGTCTTCTGAACTTCTGAATCTCTTTTGCAAGGTCAAAACTTAAAGGAAGCATTTCTGATACCCATGAAGGAACTGTTGGGGGTCTATCTGCTGAGGGATTTACTTGTGCGACCATTCCTCTGGAATACTTAAAAATAAACCTGTTTCCCCCTAAAATAAAAACATCGCCTGGCCTTAAACGCTCAAGAAAGCCTTCGTTTATGGTCCCTACCATCATGCTGCCTTGTTTTACTTTCACTTCAGTTTGATCAGGAATAGTACCTATATTTGTCATATAGATTACTCTCGCCAACTTGCCGCGTTTACCTATTTGGCCGTTTTTTCTCCATATTTTAGCATATACATTCCTGTCTTCAAGGCTGGCAAATTCTCCTGCAAGATATGCCAGGGTTTCTTGGAAATCTTTGTAAGTTAATTCTGAAAAACAATAACTTTTTGTGATTGTTTTGTATAGTTCTTTTTCCTGCCATATGTCTGCAATTGCCATACCATATATGTGCTGCGCCAGTACATCCAGAGAATTTTTGGGAACATTTATCTTGTCTATCTTTTTTTCAATTGCCGCTTTCAGCAGGATAGAGCATTCAACTAAATCGTCTCTTTCTAAAACGATAATTCTTCCCTTTGTCATTGAATTAAGGCTGTGCCCTGATCTTCCGATTCTTTGCAAAGCTCTTGATACAGATTTAGGGGAGCCGAGTGTCACAACAAGATCTATTGAGCCAATATCTATTCCAAGCTCAAGGCTTGTCGAGCAGACAACAGCTCTCATATTGCCTTTTTTCAGGTTATTTTCAAGGTTTTTCCTATGTTCAGCGCTTAGACTGCCATGATGCGCCCCTATGTTTTCACCATAAAATTTAGGAAATTTTTCTTTTAGATTATCAACTACTCTCTCTGTTGCAGCTCTGGTGTTTGTGAATATTAATGTGGTTTTATGCGCTTTTATATAATTGTGGAGCTTTTTGTAGAGCTCATCATGAATTTTTCCAGGCGTTGTGTTTATAAGGTCCTCTACTGCTGAGACTACCCTTAAGTCCATTTTTTTTTTGAATTTTATATCAACTATCAGGCAGTTCCTATTTCCTACCAGGTATCCTGCAACTCTTTCAAGCGGTGCGACAGTAGCACTTAATCCGATTCTTGTCATATGACTTGATAAATGGGATAGTCTTTCCATACTAAGGCTTAGATGCACTCCTCTTTTGTTATCAGCTAATGCATGTATCTCGTCAGCTATAAACCAATCCACACTTTTAAGATGTTCTCTGAATTTGGGTGAATTGAGAATTATTCCAAGGCTTTCAGGTGTTGTTATAAGTATATGAGGTGGCTTTTTTAGTTGTTTAGTTCTTTCTTTTGTGGTTGTATCTCCTGTTCTTACATCAACTCTTATACCTAAATCAATTTGCATTATATCTTCAATTTCACTAAGAGGCTCAAGCAGGTTTGCTTTAATATCATTATTTAATGCTTTAAGCGGTGAGACATAGACACAGTATACTTTATCTTCAAGTATTTTTTTTTTGGAAGCATTTACTAGCTCGTTGAGTATTGCCAAAAACGCTGTTAAGGTTTTAGTTGCCCCGGTAGGAGCGCTTACCAAAATATTTTTTCTTGAGTTGATTTCAATAACTGCAGAGCGTTGGGGCTCTGAAAATTTTTTGAATTTTGAGAAAAACCATTTTTTTACTATTGGGTCAAGTATCCTTTCAACTGACTGGTTACTATCAAGATTTTTTTTAAACTCAAACATAATTGTGGCAAAAATTCAAGAGATTTTTAAATATGATTATTTGTTTTTTTGTAAATTAAATTAAGAAAACACTAATCTCTTAATATTTATTATTTAGCAGATAATGAAAAGAAAAAGTAATGTGTGTTTATTTTTTCCTAACTGACCTAAGGCCCTTATAATTGCACTTTCTGCATTTTATTTTGCCATCCAGTACTCTTATGTTAGTTGATCGGATTACTGAATTGCATCTTCTGCATACAAATCTGCCTTTGATTAATCTTTTCTCTGCTTCTGGAAATTTAGCCAAAATAAGCACCTCGTCTAATTAACTATCTGTATCATTAATTTATCTTCAAGTATTTGCCAGTAAAGGACTGTTTGGCCTTCAGCAACTTCGCCTTGAAGGTTTTCAGGGATCTCAAGGTCAAACATATCATATGTTTCTGAATCCATAACATTAGCGATCTTGTCCTGAATTGAAAGCACTTGGGCGTTTCTTTTATCAATTACAGGCACCTCAACCTTATCATGGCCAGGTTTTACAATTTCACGCTTTTTCCCGTCTAAAATACCTACTGCCTGCATTCTGACTTTAGCGTGGCCATGCTTGCCCGGTCTTGAAGTTTGGCTATCTGAAACTTTACAAGCTACACCATCTATAACTATATATGCGCCTTTCTGGAGTGATCCTATTGATTTTAAAGTTATTGTCATCTTAAATTAGAGTTCCGCCAGGTTATTTATATAGTTTTTGGTAGTTCCCACTAAAATAATTTGTTTGACTAAGGTGGCGATTTATGGGCCCCTATTGTCGGAAACTACTCAAGTATTATTGCTGGTTTACCAGGCATTGCCTGGTTTCCTTTCTTTTCATCTGAAGTATCGGCATCAAGAATTTCTATTTGTGAGTCAAACTCTGAAGCGACAAATTCTTTTGCTTGCTGGATTATCTTTATTTCTGCAGATTTTGCCAGATAGTCAGGGACTTTTCCTGCTTTTGCAATTTTAGGAATTATTTTCATTACTTGTTGCCCATATTGCTTAAGATCTGTTGACATAACTTTTTGGATTAAATCCTTAGGATTACAATTGGGGCTAACAATTTCTGAGAGTTTGTCAAATAAATTATATTTCCATGAAGTGGAAAGTATTATCTTGACTTTTTTTATTTTATCAAGCTTTGCAAGCCTTTTGGCAGTATTAATGTCGTTAATCAATTCAGTTACAAGCCATTCTCTGTCTTCTCTTATCTTATCTGTTTCATATCTGGGCCATTCAGCAACCGATATCAATCCTTTTTCACCTAGTTTTTCCCATACCTCTTCGCATATATGTGGACAGAATGGCTGAAGCATTATTGCTTGTTTTTTAATTACTTCATTGAATACTTTTTTATTGGGTACATTATTGCTTCTTTTCAGATACCATTTTATATATTTACTTAACTCAAAAAAAATTGCTTGGAATCCTGTCCTGAAAAGTGTCTTGTCCATTGCCTGGGTAGCGTCTTTTATTACTTGATTAAGCCTTGCATGCATCCATGAGTCGATTTCGAGATATTCTTCTCTTGTTTCTTTTTGGGCAGTGGCTAAATAATACCAGTTGTAAAGCTTAGGAACCATATTATTTGCAAAGCTTGAATCCCAGTTAGGATCATCAAGCTCTTCTCCACCAGAGAGTATCGTAATTCTTGGTACATCTGCCCCATAATCTGATATGATCTTTTTTATTGCTATAACATTACCCTTAGACTTGGACATTTTTTCGCCGTCTACTGTTACCCAACCATTTACGCCTATTCCTTTTGGCCACTTGTCCTGGGGAAAGATGGCTGTGTGGTTGAAAATAAAAAATGTCAAATGGTTTTGGATTAGATCTTTACCGCTGTTTCTGAAATCAACCGGATACCAATAGTTGAATTCTTCTCTTAGGCTTTCAGCGAATTTTTTATCGACCTTTATTTCTTTATCTTTTCCAAAAAAGATGTAATCAAATAAATTATCATCAAGCTTTTCAGGGTCTACTTGTGTAATTTTGTGGGCTATTGTATAATAAGCCATATAGATTGTTGAATCTGAAAGGGATTCAATAAGCCACTTTTCATCCCATGGAAGCTTTGTTCCGAGACCTTCTTCTCTTGTGCATGCCCACTCATGAAGCCAGTCAATTACATAATTAAATTGTTGTCTCGCCTTTTCCGGGTAAAGCTTCATATTGTCCAGGCATTTATGGGCAAGTTTTTTCCATTCAGGGTCAGCATAATTAAGGAACCATTGGTCTGAGACAATCTTAACAATACATTCGCTAAGATTACGCGAGACTACTTTCCCTGTTAATTCATATAGTTGATGAGCCTTTTTAGAGGACAATAAATCATTTTTTATTTTATCTTTTGCAAACTGGACCTTTTCGCCTTTGTATGGGCCTGCAAGCATAGTTCCCTCGTAAAAACCCTTCTTATATACTTGTTTTTTTGCAGCCTCAAGTTTTTCCCGCTCATTTATGCTTTGTATTTTCATGCTTTCTACAACATTTTTTGCAGCGCAGCTCCCTAAATCCGCAGATTTTATGATATGTATGGGCTCAATATTTGCTAAATCAGCTTTTGCGCCATATTTAGTCAAAGAATCAGGATTATTCTGAAGTTCAATTAGCCCCATATAGTCATCAGGCGCATCACTTGGAACAGATGTTACAATTCCTGAACCCTTATCTGCTGAAGGGAAACTTGCTGGAAGGATTGGTATGTCTCTTTCTGCGAGAGGGGCATTTACTGTTTTTCCTATAAGCTCAGTTCCTTTAATTTTTTCTTTTATTGTTACTTTATGGTCCTGCTGGTGTAATTTTTCAGCGCATTCTTGACTTATTATCCATTCTTCAGAATCAACATCAGCCTTTACATACTCAATTTCCGGATTTACCCAGAGGTTTGTTTGGCCATACATAGTCTCAGGCCTTAATGTAGCTGCTACCAGGTATGAGTTATCCATCTTAAACTTTAAAAGAACGTATTCCTGTGGAACCTCACCTTCACCATCTACCCTGTCATGGTCGCCCACTGCAACATTCTCTTTAGGGTCCCACACAACTGGGAATTTACCCTTAATAACATAGTTCCCTTCTTTTAGTTTATTAAATTGCCATCTAATAAATTTATCATAATGCGGGTTAAGACTGGTTGTTATGAATTCTCTTCTCCAATCAACGCTTGCTCCCATCTCACTCCAGCATTCTTTAAATTTTGGACGGAAGAATTTTACCCAGTATTCCGGGTCTTCAAAATTTGGGATTTCTTCTTTTGGGATACCCATATTCTCCATCATGGTAATTTGTTTTTCTTCTCTTTCTTTAACTCTTTTAGCAGCACTTATAATTGGAGAACCCGTTATATGCCAGCCTTGCGGGAACAGGACATTATAGCCTTTGTTCCTCATATATCTTGCAAAAGCATCTACTCTTACCAATGTATATAAATGTCCTATATGTGGATATGCATTGATGTATGGATAAGGAAATGTCAGAAAAAATTTATCATTTCCATTTTCAATACTGGGCTCAAAAATCTTTTCTTCAGCCCATTTAGTTTGCCATTTATCTTTAATTTTATTGAAAAATTCCAGTTCTGTGCTTTTTTCTGCCATTTTAACAAATGGTGTTGTTGATTAATAGTATAAAAATTTTACCTAGGATTTTCAGGAAAATATTATTGTGAATTAGAAAATTAAGGATAATTTACTTTATATATACCGAATGTTTCATTTTCATGAGTAAGTGGTTTAGAAACAAGTTCCATTTCGTAATTTTTTTCAAGATATTCTTTAAAATTTACTTCTTGCTCACAATCGTTTCTTTTAACACATATTTGTTCAAAAAAATAATTTTTAAAATATAAAATAGTAATGTTGTCGTTTTTTGAAAGATTATTTAGAAATTTTTTTGCAAAAAAAAGGTCTATTGTTGATCTCCCACCCAATATAGCTTCGGTATATAGAGCAGGACTAGAAAGTACTATATGTTTTCCTTTTGGCAAGGTAAATTCTTTGATATAATCTATTTTGTTTTCTTTTCCTAAGTAATAAATATCTTTATAATTGGATTTATAATTGAAAAAATCAAGACAAAATAATCCCGAAACTAAAAGCAGAAAAATTGTGATAATGATAATTTTGTTTTTTTTGTTTTTTTTTATTAATTCACTTATAGAGTATGTACTCAAAACAACCATCAGTAGGATAATTATTAAAGTATAACGTAAATTTCCTGTAAGCCAACCTAGTTTGTGTGTTGTATAAAATAAAAAATAAAATGCTACTGTTAGACCTAAAGCAATATTAGTCTTTGATTTATTCTTAATAGCTAGAATTACCGAAATTATTGAAAGATAGCTTAATATTTTTAAAGTTGTAAAGTTAGGGTTTTCTTTTGAGTATCCAAAAAAAAAAACTAGGTTGTCTGAAATATTTTTTTTTAATTCACCAATTGAAAAAAAACCCTCTCCGGCTTTCCAGTCAGGGTTTTCATTCAGGCTTGATTGTAAAGATAATAAAAATGGTATATTAATAATAAAAAATAAGAACAATATTATCAAATATATTTTTGGGTTAATGTGTGTTTTAATTTTGTTATAATTTATTACAATTAAAGCAAATATAAGTATCCCTATTGCTATATATTCCGGAAAGCTTTGTATTAGAAACGTGAAAAAGGAAAGCGTTAATAAGAAATCACATATTCTTTTATGTTTCAGGTAGAGAAAGAAAAACAATAACATCGAGACTAGCATTAATCCCGAAGTGACTCTTACCTCTGGGCTTTTTGAAAATATGCAGCTTATGATGTTAAATATAAGTAATGATGTTCCTATTAGTGCTGTATATACGTTTTTGTAAAGGATGAGTAGTAAATAGAATGTTGCGATTATTGTCAGTATACTAAAAAAAAACATTAGTCCAAAAGTGTAATCAACATCAAAACCAAGAGTTTTAAAAATAATAAAATAAAATATTGGCTGGGTTGCCAGAATATCAAAATCACACTTTTCTATACAATTATGTTGTGTGTCATGTGCATGGCAATTATAAAAATCCCATGAATATGCAAAATTTTGCGCACTATTAATAGACCAGCTTTGATCGTTCCAATTGAATGAAGTGTTTTCGAAAAGGGTAGCTCTTACTAAGAATCCCACCGAAACTAACAAAATAAGTACTCCTATAGTCTTTAGCGTGGTTTTTTTGTTAATCTGGTTTTTGCTGATTGATATAACTAAACATATTAATGTGATTAATAGGGTAAGCAGAAGGCAAAAGGGGAGCAATTGCTTGATAAAAGTAATTATTAAGCCGTATATTGGACCATATTCATGTATCATTTTTATAAATCCGCTAAATTAATATTAATGCTTATTTATTAATTTAGTGTTAAGTAATTTTTTATAGCTTTTCTTAATATCAAGATTGTTAGCCTGATTTTAACCTTTTTACCTATTTAGTTTTTTCTTATTATGAATGCTTGTGATGTTGTTAATTTATTTTATTATATCTTTTTAAGAATAAAAAACCTTTTAA
>JBNJGV010000036.1:0-12156 GCA_051819785.1 Nanobdellota archaeon
CCACGCGTAGAAGGCCGTCGCATTATTTGCCTTGGCTTAAATTAGCCATCCAGGCTATGCTACTGGTCCATTTGCTAGTGGGCTTGGGCGTTAGCGAAACCCACCTCCGAAGCCATCAAAAATCCTGTGGATTTTTGGGGTTGCACAAATCTTTGATTTGTCCCAACTACAGCGGAAGTTAGAGGTGTCGTCCTCTAACCCAGCTAATCCATGATTAGCGTTGAATGTAGCATGTCAATGCTACTGGTCCAATTTATACTTAATGGACAACTTCTTTGTTTTGGATTTACAAGTATTTTTAAAAGTTTTCGAAATCTAATAGCATGCATGCTTTTTAATTGTTTATTAAACTTGTTTGGCTGGTGTTGACAACAGGAAACGACTTATAAAACAATTAATTTTATAAATAACGTCTCAACTCCGGCTATTGGTGTTGCGCACTTTGTTTGTTAGCACCAAGTGATTAAAAAAGGAAACTTTTATAAAGTAACCAAATTTCACTCAAAAAACTTTCATAAATCGTTTAAAGAAAGGTTATGCCTTTAAACGATACGCAAAAACAAAACCGAGCCTGGGAACTGAAGCGATTTCCAGTACGAGGTTGTATTATCTCGTTCTATTCGGGAATCCGACGTCTTGGGCTCTAAAAACATAAAATAGGTTAAAATGCCAGATAAGCACAAACCAAGAGCAGGGTCAATGCAGTTTTGGCCAAGGAAAAGATCAAAGAAGACAGTAGCAAGAGTTAGGTCGTGGCAGTCCACTGAAAAAGCTCAATTGTTGGGCTTTGCGGGCTACAAAGTAGGTATGACTCATGTAGTTGCAAAAGACGATAGGTCAAAATCTCCTACAAAAGGCGAAAAAATTTCTGTTCCCGTTTCAGTAATTGAGTGTCCTGCAATAAAAATAGCATCAATTAGGCTTTACAAAGATAATAAAGTCTTAAAAGAATATTTAGCAAAAAATTTGGAGAAATCTCTATCGAGGAAACTTTCTCTTCCTAAAAAAGAGAAAAATGTTTCAGATGATTTGCAAGTTCCTGATTTCGATGAAGTAAGGGTTAATGTGTATACGCAACCTTCTCTTACTAGCGTTGGTAAGAAAAAACCTGAATTTTTTGAGATGGCTATAGGGGGCTCTAAAGAAGAAGCTTTGGCCTATGCAAAAGATAATCTTGGAAAAGATGTCAGTGTTTCTGATGTTTTTTCAGAAGGGCAATTTGTTGATGCCCACTCAATCACAAAAGGTAAGGGCTTTCAGGGCTCTGTAAAGAGATTTGGTGTTTCAATAAGAAGTTCAAAATCTGAAAAGGTTGTAAGGGCACCAGGTTCTATTGCGGGTGGCTGGAAAGCTCATGGGCACATGATGTATAGGGTGCCTGATGCTGGTCAGACTGGTATGCACACGCGTACAGAGTTCAATAAACACATTTTGTCGATAAGTGATAATCCCGATTCAGTTAATCCTGAAGGCGGGTTTGTAAGATATGGTAATGTAAAAAATAGTTTTATGCTTGTCAAAGGCTCTGTAGGGGGCTCAAGAAAAAGGCTTGTAAAGTTTTGCATGCCTTCGAGAAAGAAGTCTCATGCAGCTTTGAACGTACAGAAGATAAGCACAAAATCTAAACAGGGTTAATAAAATGAAACTGCCTGTACTTGATATAACAAATAAAGAAGTAGGAAATATTGAATTGCCTAATCATTTTAGTAGTGATATAAGGTCTGATTTAGTCAAAAAGGCTGTTCAGGCTATCAACGCAAACACGAGGCAACCTTATGGTGCCAATGTAAGGGCAGGTCTTAGACAATCTGCAGAGCTTTCCAGAAGGAGGAATACTTACCGTGGTGCATATGGTCATGGGATTTCTCGTGTCCCGCGTAAAATACTTAGTAGAAGGGGTCAACAGATGTACTGGGTTGGTGCAGTTGCTCCGGGTACTGTCTCTGGTAGGCGGGCTCATCCTCCTAAATCGGAGAAAGTATGGTCTAAAAAAATAAATGTTAAGGAAAGGCGAAAAGCTATAAGGTCTGCTCTTTCCGCAACTGTTGATAAAGAAATTGTCAAAAACAGGGGACATGTCCTTCCGGATAACTACCCCTTTGTTATTGACGAAAAATTCGAAAGTATAGAAAAAACAAAAGACGTCGTGAGTGCTTTTACAAACCTTGGCTTTGGTAAAGAGCTTGAAAGAGTAAGCAAGAAAAAAATAAGGGCGGGTAAAGGTAAACTCAGGGGTAGAAAATATAAGAAAAAAGTAGGGCCTCTATTGGTCGTATCAGAAAAATGCAATTTACAGAATGCTGCAAGAAATGTGGCGGGCGTAAATGTCGTTTTGGTCAATAAATTGAATGCCAAGGCTCTTGCACCTAATGCAAATATTGGTAGGTGCTGCATTTTTACAAAGAAGGCTCTTGACAAACTTGCGAAAGAAAATCTTTTTGGTGATTATTAATGGCAAACATAGTTCATTATCCACTCTCAACAGAAAAATCGATTCGTTTGATGGAAGCAGAGAATAAGTTGGTTTTTGTTGTTGAAAGAAAAGCAAAAAAGCATGAAATACAACGTGCTCTTGAAGAATTGTATAATGTAAAAATTGTTAGTATAAATACATTGATTACGCCTGGCGGAAAAAAACGGGCGTATGTTAAATTTCACGATGAATCGCCAGCAATAGATTTGGCCACAAAATTGGGGTTGATGTAATATGGGTAAAAGAATAATATCGCAAAGAAGGGGTAAGGGAACTCCTGCTTATAAAGCACCTAGTCATAGGTATACTGCTAAACCCCGGCATCCTAAATTTAATGATGGGCAGATTGAGGGCGAAGTTATTGATTTAGTTAGTTGTGTTGCGCACACCTCTCCTTTAATGAAAGTGAGGTTTGGCAAAGATATTCATTATAACATTGCTCCTGCTGGTATAAAAATCGGTGATAAAATAACCTCTGGGCTTAATAAGGGTAATCTTGGTGACACTTTGGCTCTAAAAGATGTTGTTGAAGGGAGTTTTGTATATAATATTGAATCTCAACCAGGTGATGGTGGGCGGTTTGTTAGAAGTAGCGGCTCTTCGGCAAAAGTGGTTGCTAAACAAGGCAATAATGTGACTTTGTTAATGCCTTCAAAAAAGCAAAAAACATTTTCATCTCTTTGCAGGGCCTCAATTGGCGTTGTTGCTGGATCAGGTAGAAAAGAGAAGCCTTTTGTGAAAGCAGGTAGTAAGCATTATAAGATGAAGGCTACAAACAAGCTTTGGCCAAGGACAGAAGGTGTAAGGATGAATGCAGTGGACCATCCATATGGAAATTCACGTTCAAGTAATAAGGGACATCCAACTATTGCAAGGAAACACGCTCCGCCTGGAGCGAAAGTAGGTAAAATTAGGCCTAAAAGGACTGGTAAAAAAGTTGGTAGGGCCAGTAAGAGAGTATAAAAATGGCTAAAAAACAATTTACATTTCGGGGAAAAACTCTTGAAGAACTTCAAAACATGGGTTCGGAAGAGTTTGTTCAACACCTTGACACAAGAAAAAGAAGAAGTCTGCAAAAGGGGACTAAAGAAGAACACAAGAGGTTTTTTGAAAAGCTCCAAAAGAAAGGAGATAATGTTAGGACTCATTGCAGAGATTTGATTATAATGCCTAGTATGGTTGGAAAAACCATCAAACTTCACAGGGGCAAAGAATTTGAGCCAATAAGGGTTCAAGCCGAGATGATTGGTCACTACTTAGGTGAATACTCTTTTTCGAGAAGGAGAGTTAATCATTCCAATCCGGGTGTCGGCGCAACAAAATCCAGTTCAAATGTATCGGTAAAATAAAGGATAAAAATGACTCAACACAAATATTCGTACCAAAAATACAATCCTGACGCGATGTCTCGGGCAGTTGGCAGAGATTTGTCCATTTCCACAAAACATTGCATAGAAATCTGCAATTATTTGCGTGGGAGAAAGCTTGAGAGCGCAAAGACAATTTTAAGAGGAGTGATTAATAAATCAAAACCTTTGCCTTTTAAAAGGTTCAATGATGATGTTGGTCATAAAAAGGGAGATTTTTCCTCTGCTAGGTATCCTGTGAAAGCGGCTTCGGCAGTGCTTAAGTTGGTTGAATCATGTGAATCAAATGCTCAGAACAAGGCTCTTAACACTTCAGAAATGGTTTTAGTTCATATGAATGCAAACAAGGGTTCTCAGCAATTCAGGCATGGCAGGCATAGAAGGAGACTGATGAAAAGGACTCATGTAGAAGTTGTACTTGAAGAGGTATCAGGGAAAAAAAGCAAAGGGAAAACTTCAACAGACACGGCCGACAAAAAGGGCAAGACAACTGGTACAGATAAAAAACCTTCCGTTGCTCCGGAAAAAGCCAAGGCAGAAGCTCCTTTGAAAAAGGATACAAGTAAATCCGAAGAACAAAGTAAAGAAGGTTCATCACAAGAAAGTCCTGCTAATAAAACAACAACTAAAAAAGCTGTTAAGAAAACCAGTGCAAAGAAAACAACTAAGAAATCATCAAATAAAAGGCCGCAGGCAAAAAACAAATCAGACGGTGAAAAATGATTCATAAAAAGCTTATGAGTGAAAAAATCAAAGAATATCAGATTCAGACCTTTGTTAGGGATAGTTTAAAAGGTGTTGGTTTAAGCAGCACAAAATTACAAATAACTCCTCTTGGGGAAAAAGTGATTGTGAGAGCTGCTAGGCCTGGTTTGGTTGTTGGACGAAAAGGGCAATCTATCAAAAAGTTGACCAACATGTTAAAGAAAAAATTTGGTCTTGAGAATCCTCAAATTGAGATTGACGAGGTTAAAGATACAACGCAAGACCCTTCAATAATTGCTGAAAACATCGCAACATATCTCGAGAGATTCGGGTCTGCCAGATTCAAAAGCATAGGGCATAGGAGCCTTGAAGATGCGATGAAAGGCGGTGCGTATGGTATTGAAATTATTATCTCTGGAAAGGTTCCAAGCGCGCGTTCCAAAAATTGGAGATTTTATAAGGGTTACTTGAAAAAATGCGGTGAAGTATCAATCAATGGTGTTAAAAAGGCCTATACGATTGCTCACTTGAAAACTGGTTCAATAGGCATTCAGGTAAGGATTATGCCTTCGGACATTGAGCTTCCAGACAAGGCATGTGTTTTGGATGAGCCTTTAACAGAAGTTGATGAACAAGATAATGCAGTTGCGAATGAGCCAAAGCAAGAAAGTAAGGCTCAGAAAAAATCAAAAAAAACGACCAAAAAAGCGACTAAAAAGACAACTCATAAAAAATCTACAAAGAAAACAACTAAGAAATCGACCACTAAAAAAAAGGCCGTTTCAAAGAAGTCCACAAAAAAAACAAAAGAGTCTGAAAAATGAAAATAAAAGAAATAAAGAGTTTGTCAGACAAGGATTTGAATCAAAAGGTTAAAGAGCTTGATGAAGAGCTTGTTAAGCTTAGAGCACAAGCTTCAACAGGTACTCAGATGAAAAATCCTGGAAGAATTAAACAGATTAAGAGAACCAAGGCACGGGTAAAAACTGTGCTTAATGAGAGAGGACTTATAAATTATGAGTGAAATTTGTACCACATGCGGACTCCCTAAGGAGTTATGCGTTTGTGAATCGATTGCAAAAGAAGCCCAAAAAATAGAAGTTTATAACATCAAGCGTAAGTTTGGGAAAACTTATACAGTAATTGATGGGATTAATACAAGGGAGCTTGATATCAAGGACATTGCAAAAAAGCTGAAGAATAAGCTTGCTTGTGGTGGTACCTGGAAAGAAGGCAAAATTGAACTTCAGGGAAATCACAAACAAAAGGCAAGAGATGCTTTGACTGAGTTTGGATTTGCTCCTGAAACCATCGAAATAAAAGAAGGCAAGCCAAAGAGATGATTTTGTTGGTAAACCTTAGAAAGGTTGGTTTAATTGGGCTTTGGGCAAAAGTAGAGCAATCTACAAATTCCCTTCAGGAAGGTCTGGAAGGGATGCTTGTAGATGAAACAAAAAATACATTCATTATCAAACACAAAAAAAAATCAATGCTCATAAAAAATCAAGTAATCCTCCTCGTGCAGGCGGATTTTGGTTTGTTAAGAATTGATGGAAAAAAGTTTATGAAAAAACCTGAGGAAAGAATCAAAGAACGGTGATCATTTTGGCTAAAAAAACAAAAAACATTGGAGTAAATGTGCAGTTTCCTGAAAAGGAATGTACTGGTGATAAAAACTGCCCTTTTCATGGGGAGAGAAATATCAGAGGGAAAACAGTTACTGGTAAAGTGGTTAAGTCAAAATTGCCTTTATGTGTGACTGTGGAATATACTGGTAAGAGGTATATACCTAAATATGAAAGGTATAAAAGGATTCGTACTAGATTGAAAGCCCATAATCCTGAATGCATAGCTGCCCAGGATGGTGACAAAGTGTTGGTTATGGAAACTAGGAAAATAAGTAAAACGAAAAATTTTGTAGTTATTCAAAAATTAGAGGAATAAACGATGCAGCCTATAAAATCAAGTATAACAAGGTCGTTGCCAATCGGGGCCTATCTTGAGGTCTGCGATAACAGTGGTGCAAAGGTTATTAAGATTACTAATATCAGGAAGCTTAAATCTGTTAAAGGCAGAGTAGCAAGTGCTGGTGTAAGTGATTTAATCATGGGAAGTGTTGTGAAAGGTAAACCTGAAATGAGGAAAAAGGTTGTTTTGGCTGTTGTCGTTAGACAGAATAAAGAGTATAGAAGGGCAGATGGTATGAGGGTCAAATTTGAAGACAATGCTTGTGTTGTTGTAAAAGATGATAAAGGTAACCCTCAGGGTACTATCTTAAAAGGTGCAATCCCTAAGGAAGTTACTGGTCGATGGCCGGGAATTTCAAAATTAGCAAATATTGTTGTTTGAGGTTAATAATCATGGTATCAATTTTTTCAAATACATGGAAGAAGTCAACGAAGGTTGGCAAGCAGAGGAAATATGTTTACAACGCTCCTTTTCACAAAAGAAGCAAGTTTATGTCCAGTATTTTTTCTGCTGAACAGAGGAAAAAACATGGCAGAAGGAACGCAAGTGTCAGAACAGGTGACAAAGTAAAAATATTGAGAGGACAATTTAAAGGTAAAGAAGGTAAAGTGGAAAGCGTTGATTGCGCAAATGCCAGGGTTTACATAGAAAAGATTGAACAAATAAAAAAAGATGGCACTAAAACCTACGTGCCTATACATCCTTCAAACTTAATGATTATCGACGCAGTAGTGGATGATAAAAAAAGATTCAAATCAAAAGAATCAATGAAAACTGGAACAGACGGTGGAAAAAATGACTAAAGATCACCTAAAAAGAATTAATGCACCAAGAACATGGAATATCAATAGAAAGAAAAACACTTTCATTACAAGGCCTATGCCTAGCGGTCACAGGATGAAGCATTCGGTTCCATTGGTAGTCTTGTTCAGGGATATGCTAAAAAAGGTCAAAACGACAAATGAACTAGAATACATAATTAATACAAGGGAAGTGTACATCAATAGTAAAAGGGCTTATTCACCAAGGCAGGCGGTAGGTCTGATGGATGTTGTCAGGCTTCCTGAAATTAAAGAAAATTACCGGGTTGTTTTGAATAGTTCAGGACAACTTGATTATGTTTCAGTAGATGAGAAAGAATCAAAAATTATGCCTTTAGTGGTAAAAAACAAAACCAAGATTAAAGGGGGCAAAACCCAAGTCAACTTTACAGATGGTTCAAACATGCTTGTAGATAAGGATGAATATACTACTCAAGATGTTTTGTTTTTTGATTTTTTGAACAACAAAATAGTCAAGCACCTAAAATTCGAGAAAGGGGCTGTTGTTTATTTTACAAGGGGTAAATATGTGGGAACTACAGCTGTGATTCAAGAAATTAGTGAGAAAGGTGTATTGTATAAAAGGGACGGATCAACCTTTGAGACAGGCAATGTTTTAGACAAAGATTATACATTTTTGGTAGGAAAAGAGAGTCCCGAAATAAAACTGGCCGATTAAAATGGGAAGCGAAATGAGGAACATACGTATAGAAAAACTTACCCTTAATATAGGTGCAGGGAAGGATCAGGAAAAATTAGAGAAGGGCATGAAGCTTATAGAGTATCTTACAGGTGTAAAGCCAGTGAAAACAAAATCAAACAAAAGGATTCCTGGATGGGGTGTAAGGCCTGGTCTTCCAATAGGTTGTAAAGTAACTATACGAAATGATTGTAAGGAACTTATAAAGAAATTTGTCGAGGCGAAAGATGGTTTGCTTAAGCCTTCCCAAATTGACGAAAATGGAAATATTTCATTTGGTGTTCATGAGTACATAAATGTTCCAGGCGTGAAATATAATCCTGAAATTGGGATAATGGGGTTTCAGATTTCAGTAACACTTTCAAGACCTGGTAAGCGTATATCAAGACGCAGATTGGGGAAGTCCAATGTCCCTAAAAAACATAGGGTTTCAAGGGATGAAGCAATTGAATTCATGAAAAAAGAATTTAATGTGGAGATTGATGAATAATGACATACGGAGATTTTAAAAAGGAATTCAAGGCGTTGAAAGCTAAGCCGCATAAGCTTGCAAAGTTTAAAAAGCACAACTCCTCAAAAAACAGGAAGACTGGTGTTGCCTTGAAAAGGTGCAGAAGGTGTGGCCGGATAAGGGGGCACATCAGCAAATATGGTTTGAATTATTGTAGGCAATGTTTCAGAGAAATTGCAACTGACCTAGGATTCAAAAAGTATTATTAAAGGTGTAATGAATGGCTATGAATAATCCACTTGCAGCAGTATTATCGCATGTATTAAATTGTGAAAGAGTAGGTAAAAGGGAAGTCTTGGTTAGGCCTGCCTCTAAAATGATAAAGAAAGTGCTTGAAATTTTTAAGGACCAGCACATGATTGGGGAATCCGAGCTTGTAGATGAAGCCAGAGGCGGAACCTTGAAGGTTAATCTTTTGGGTAACATCAATAAATGTGGTGTGATCACTCCTCGGTTTTCGGTCAGAAAAAACAATTTTGAAAATTATGAAAAAAAATATCTTCCTTCCAAGGATTTCGGGGTTTTAGTTGTCCTTACTTCAAAAGGTGTAATGACCCACAAGGAAGCCAAAGAAAAAGAAGTAGGAGGGAGGCTTTTAGCCTATTGCTATTAAAATGCTTATCAAAAACTACAGAGAGGATATAGAAATTCCTGAAGGGATTTCTGTAGAAAGACAGGGAAAACAGCTAATTGTAAAAGGTCCTAAGGGCGAAGTTAAAAAGGAAATTTATTCACCAAGTGTGGAGATAGGGGTAGAAGACAATAAGGTCTTCTTATCCGTTGATGCAATGAGAAAACGTGAGAAGGCTATAGTCGGAACTTTTAGGGCACACATAAATAATCTATTCCAAGGAGTAACACAGGGACATACATATAAGCTCAAGGCATGTTCAGGCCACTTTCCAATGAATGTATCTTTTTCAAATAATGTATTGACTGTTAAGAACTTTATTGGCGAGAAAGTTCCCAGAACGTTTAAGGTTCCTGATGACGTAACTGTAAAAGTTGATGGAGAAAATATTGTTGTTGAATCAGTTAATAAAGAATCTGCAGGCCAAGTAGCAGGTTCAATTGAAAAACTTACGAAAAGGGTTAATTTTGATAAAAGAATCTTTCAGGACGGGATTTATATTACCGAGAAAGATGGTAAAGCAATCGAGTGATTATCATGACAGATGTAAAAAGATTACTGGGAATCAGAAAAGTACAAAAGAGAAGAAAACCTGCTTTTATTAGGCAAGATGAGCATAAGAATGCTAAGCTTGATAAAAGGTGGAGAAGGCCAAAGGGTTCAGATAGTAAGATGAGGCTCAATAAAAGAGGTTATCGGAAATCTGTAAGTGTTGGTTATAAATCACCTTCACAAGTAAGGGCAATGACTTGTAAGGGTTTGATTGGAATAAATGTTTCCAGAGTGGATGATCTCTCTTTGGTTGACCCTAAAAAGAACTGTGTTATTATTTCGTCAGGTACTGGCATGAAGAAAAGATTGCAAATACTTGAAGAATCAATTAATAAAGGATTAGAAGTTTTTAATTATAAAGATCCTCAAGAAGCTCTAGATGCTATGAAAGCTTTGATTGATAAGAAAAGAGAAAGGAAAAAGAAAGCAACTGAGGCAAAAAAAGATAAAGAAAAGAAAAAAGAGCAAGAGAGCAAAAAGAAAGAACAAGAGGAAAAGAAAAATAAAGAATCTCAAAAGAGCGAAGAGTCTGAAAAAGACTCATCCGTGTCTGATGATTCAGATTCAGAGAACCTTGAAGAGAATACTCAAAAAGATAAAGAAAAAAAGGAAAATGAAAAGGTTCTAACTAAGAAATCATAGGTATTATTAAAATGAAAGGTCTTAATGTTCAGAAAAGGATTGCATCCTCCATATTGAAGGGTTCAGTCAAGCGAATAAAGTTTGATAAACAAAGGCTTGAAGAGATTAAAGAAGCCATTACAAGGGCTGACTTGAAAGGTTTGATTTCAGGAGGATTAATCTCTCTTAAGAAGAAAAAGGGCGTTTCAAGAGCAAGGGCCAATCAGATTCAACGTCAGAAAAGCAAGGGTCAAAAGAAAGGCCAAGGTAAAAGGAAAGGAAAGTTTACTGCAAGAAAACCTAAAAAGGAAACATGGGTTAGTAAAATTAGAACCCAAAGAAGTTTTATTAAGGATTTGAAACAAAAAGACCTTATTGCAAACTCTACTTATAGGGATCTTTATAGTAAATCAAAAGGTGGGTTCTTCAGAAGCAAAAGGCACATTAAGATTTACTTGAATGAGCATAAATTGTTTTTAGATAAAGCAAATCAGGATAGATAAAAATGGCAAGAAAATCAATTAAAGCTGTGGAATTCAGGAGAAAAAGAGAAGGAAAAACAGACTACAAACAAAGGCTTACCTATCTAAAATCACAAAAGCAAAGGCTTGTTATAAGGCTAGCTTCCAATCATATAATTTGCCAGATTGTTGAGTTTCATCCAGACGGTGATCTTACAAAGGTATTTTTTAATTCCAAAAAGTTAAAGGATTATGGCTGGAATTACTCTGCTAAAAATATCCCTGCCGCCTATTTAACAGGTTTGGTTGTTGGAAAATTAGCTGAGACTAAAAAAATTACTGATGTTATTGCAGATTTAGGGATGCAGGAAAAGATTCATGGATGCAAACTTTATGCTGTAATCAAGGGTGCAGCTGAGGCGGGTCTCCAAGTCGCACATTCAGAGGATTGTTTTCCTTCCGAAAATAGGTTGAAGGGCCAGCATATCCAAAATCACGCAAATACACTAGGCGATGATAAAGAGAAACAATTTTCAGGATATTTAAAAAACAAGCAAAACCCAGACATTATGCCTGAAGAACTTGAGAAGACTAAGCAAAAAATACTTAATCCGGAGAAATAAAATGGCAGAAGAAAAAGACACAAAAAAAGAATTAGCTGAACAAGAATCTCAAACTCAGCCTGAAGATTCTAGTGAACAATCTCAAGAAGTATCAAATGAAGAAAACTCAGATGCGGAAGCTATTGAAGAACCTGAACAAGTAATTGAAGAACAAGAAGAAGTGGCGGAAGTTGAAGATGTTGAGTCTGAAACTAAACCTAAATTCATTCAAGGAACAGATGGTTGGGAACCTAAAACCGAAATTGGAAGACAGGTAAAGATTGGAGAGTTAACAGATATTGATGAAATACTTGATCAGGGTAAAAGAATTATGGAGCCCGAGATTGTTACAGCCCTTTTGCCGAATCTTGAGATTGAGCTTTTAGAAATAGGACAGTCAAAAGGTAAGTTTGGTGGTGGTCAAAGAAGAGTTTTTAGGCAGACTCAAAAGAAAACAAGAGAAGGAAACAAACCTAAATTTTCAGCTTTTGCAGTCTGTGGGGATTTTAATGGTTATGTTGGTTACGGCTTCGGTAAAACCAAAGAGACAGTTCCTGCCCGTGAAAAAGCTTTTAGGAATTGTAAGCTTAATCTATTTAAAATAACAAGGGGTTGCAGTTCATGGGAATGTACTTGTGGAAAGCCTCATACGATACCTTTCAAAGTTACTGGGAAATGTGGTTCCGTAGAAGTTACTTTAATCCCTGCCCCAAAGGGTACAGGGCTTTGTGTGGAGAAAGAAAC
>JBNJGV010000037.1:0-11996 GCA_051819785.1 Nanobdellota archaeon
AAATTCTGGAGATTGCCCGAAGGATAAGCAGAGGGTTATCTCTTTATGGAGTTGCAGGAACCTGTGTGGCTTCTAAGACTTTACCTTCAGGTTTTAAGGAGCTTCCCTCTTTTAAAGCCGTAAAAGAATCTAAAAAGAAATTTTGTGAATTTCATAATTTATTATCAAATCTAAATAATCTTGCCCAAAAGATTGATAATCGTTATATTTTACAATTTAGGATGCCACATTATACCTCTAAGGATTTGGATGAATACTATGAGTTACCGTTTTCAAGGAATGTTCCTCCTGAAATGAGTGGTTTTGAATTTAGCGTGGTTACACACAGGGGATGTATAGGAAGATGTAATTTTTGTTCAATTACACTTACACAGGGAGATAAAATCATCTCAAGGTCCGAAAAATCAATTTTACGGGAAATAAAAAGAATAACTAAACTTTCTAATTTTAGGGGTAATATTGATAATCTTGCTGGTCCTTCTGCTGAGATGTATGGTATGGATTGCAGAAAGTGTCTAGGAGCTTGTATAGATTGTTCTAAATTAAATAAAAGTGGGAAGCCGTATATAAGTTTACTAAAAAAGGCGAGAAGGATAAAGGGAGTAAAAAATGTTTTTGTAAGAACAGGTATACGGCATGATCTTTGTAGTGAGGAATTACTTAAAGAATTAGCAAAATTTCATGTTTCTGGCAGGTTAAGAATTGCTCCGGAGCATGTGAATCAAAAAGTTTTAAGTCTTATGAATAAAAACAGAGGAGATTGGAAAAAATTCCTCTCTAATTTCAGGAAATATAATAAAAGTGCGGAAGTGTCTTTTTATTTTCTGGCAGCTCATCCGGGTTGCGGTATGGTTGAAGCAAGGGAGCTTGCAAAAGAGATTAAAAAGCTGAAAGCTGCTGATGATGTCCAGATTTTTACACCCACTCCAATGAGTACTTCGACATGTATGTATTATACTTCAATAGATCCTGTTTCTATGAAAACTATTTATGTCCCTTACAGCTATAGAGAAAAAAAGATTCAAAAGAGATTATTATATGAATAAATGTTATGTTTACTTTTAATTTACCAAAAGAAATTTAAGCTAGGGTAATATTAATAATAGCATGAAAATCTCTGCTTTAAAAGGGGTATGTTTTGGTCTTGCTTCAGGAACTATTACAACACTAGGCACACTTGTGGGTTTGTCATCCGGCACTAATTCTAAAATGGCTGTGATTGGTGGAATAGTAAGTATTGCAATTGCTGACTCTTTTTCAGACTCATTGGGCATACATCTTTCAGAGGAGTCAGATAAAAGTAAATCTCACAAGGAAGTTTGGAACTCCACCATTGCAACCTTCTTCTCAAAATTTTTATTCTCTTCACTTTTTATTCTTCCTGTTTTGTTTTTTCCTTTATTTGAAGCGGTCATTTTGAGCATCATTATGGGATTTATATCCCTCGGATTATTAAGTTATCTTATAGCACAAGTAAAGCATGAAAAGCCATTGTCAGTGATTTCAGAGCATTTTATAATAGCCTTTGTTGTAATAATTATAACTTATTATGCAGGCCAGTTTATCTCTGGATTTTTTTAGACTTCACTAACGTATAAATGGCCAGAAAAATCAGTCAATACAAAATATCCTCTTTTGATTTTCAGCTCTTTTGCAATATGTTCTTGTAAGTGGGCAAGAGCATAGATGTTTGGAACAAACGCACCTTCTCCTTGCATTATTTTCCCGTCTTTAGTGATTGTTGCAAGATGATGACTTCTGTAGGCTGCATGCATTTCAAGTTTTTGGTTTCTTATTGCAATCCAGATAAAATCTAAACATGGTGGGTTAGGTGATTCTAAATCAGATGCAGGGTCCCACAAAGAAAGTATACACCTTCTGGTGTTAGGATTTTTTGCTATTATCTTTATCGCTCTTTGTACTTGATTTCCCCATTTTTTGAATAATCTTTCATGATAGGTGTATGAAAATTCTTCAAGCCTCTCACCCGTACCATTCATAAATTCTTTAACATATTTTTCCAGATAACTTTTTGAAAAGCCTTCAGGAATTTTTTTAAGGGGATTTTCGATAGATATAGTAAAGCTTCTGCTTTCACATATAATCAAATTTCTCTGGTCTTCAAGCATTGAGCCATTTTCAAAAACAAATCCACATATTATTTCAAGAGCATCTTTTAGATTTTTAGCGTGTACTGATTTTGCGATTGACTTACTTGATTTTTTTGCAATATAACGACCTTTCTTGGAGTTTTTACTTAAATCAAGGATATATGGATCATAAAATCTGCATCCATCGTCATATAATAGTTTATTTTTAATGATTGTAGAATATAGCTCTACATTTTGTGGAACCTCTTTTGCGTTGCTTGGCTCCTGAAACATTGATTTTATTATATCTTCTGCTTTATTGAAGTTATTTTCACTCTGATTTTTTAAAACTACTAAATCTGTTTGCTTTCTGATTCTTTCAAGAGCATCTTGTGGAACTTGTTCAAATTTTGGATTAGGTGAATTAGAACCTGTGATTTTCCCGTTTTTGTCTACACCATTTTTCCAGAATTTTGTTAAAGCTTCAGTTAATAAATGGCCATTGTCACCAGCACCAAAAACAAAGATAACTAGTTTGTTGACATTTGGGTTAGCAAGAATATTTGAGAAAACATATCTTGCGCCATTTGTGGTTTTCCAGTACCCAGTAAGATATGCATAGTTGGATATTCTTTGGAAAAAATCTCTTATTTTTTTAGGTGCTTTGTCTTCTTTCCAGGTATATATAAACCCTATTGCTATATTTGAAGAGGGATTCCCGACAATTACATCTTCAGAATTAAACATTTGTTTCCTTGGTTGTTCAGATGACTCGTGCTTAACTTTAAAAATATCTCTTTTAAGGAAAGGATCGAAACCTATCTTTATTTTATCCATATAATTTCGGCAAACTTTATAAAATAAATATTTTTCTTAATAAGTATGGTAAAAGTTTTAGGTTTTACAGGGTTAAACGCTTCGGGCAAAAGTACGGCTGCCAGAATAATGACGAGTAAGGGATTTAATTATACTTCTCTTTCGGATGTTTTAAGAGAGAAGGCTTTAGAAAAGGGCCTAGATGACAGTAGAGATAATCTCAGATGGCTTGGTAATGAATTAAGGGAGGAATTTGGAAGCGGAGCTCTTGGTAAGATGGCAGCAGAAAAAATTATGAATGAAGATACAGATTATGTGGTTGATAGTATAAGGAACCCTGCTGAAGTTGATGAGTTAAGAAAGATAAAAGGGTTTGTTTTAGTAGAAATAAAAGCAGATCCAGAAATCAGATTTAAGCGTGCTAGTCATAGGGGAAGAAATGAATCAGCTAGTGACATTAATGAATTCCTCCAAAAAGAGAAAAAGGAGATGTCTTCAAAAGAGACAGGCCAACAACTTCATAAATGCATGGAGATTGCCGATATATCTGTTTCTAATGAAGGCACTCTGGATGAGTTAAGGAGAAAAATAGAATCAATCTGAAACTATAAGTGTTTTTTCTTTACTTTTGCTTCCTGATTTAATCAAGAAATTTTTTTTGAACCTTTTAGTCATGAATTTTATTAGTTCTTTATTAGCCTTGTCTTTATCTGCTGGCTCTTTTATAGATATTTTAAGTGAATTCTTTTCTTCATCAAATCCAAGTATTTTATTTTCCTTTGCATTAGGTTTAATAGTTACTTTAAGTTTTCCATTTCTTAAATGTTCATCAATCATTCTGCCATTGAATTTTCTATCTTTTTAAGTACCTTGTCAATGCAGAACATAAGATTTCTATCTGAACATTCGGAGTTATATTGCTTACTAGCTACTAGTTGGGCTTTTATTTCATATATTTCAGAACTTTCCCTTTCGTGTATTTTTTTGAGTGTTATAGATATACTTTTGAATTCAGGATCTTTCTCACTAAATTTCCTCACATAGCTTCCCACAACCTTTTTTACTATGACCATTGTATCTCTATCCAGTTCTCTAAACCCTGAAAGAGTTATGTTTCCACCAAGTTCTATCATTTCTTATCCTCCCTTATAACTATTTTAATTATTATTGCTGTTTTTTATTTAAAAAGTTTACGCATTTTAATTTGTTTTTTTAACATATCATGTTATTTTTTGAAATATTCTCTTGTTGAAATTTTATGTTGAATTTAGCAGAATAAGGGATTTTTGATTATTATTATTATTATTATTAATTTATCTTGATATTCTGGTTTATGTTTTAGTAAAAATTTAATATTATCTTTTTTTTTGAAAGATAATGGAAAATATCTTTATAAAGACCTTTGGTTGTTCATTGAATGTGGCTGATTCTGAAGCTATAGCTGGCACCCTCCTGAAAGCTGGTTTCAAATTGGCTGATAATGAAGATGATGCTGTTTTAGTCATTGTAAATACTTGTATTGTCAAAGAGCCTTCAGAGGCAAAGGCTCTTTCTTACATTCACGATTTAAAGAATAAAGGAAAAAAAGTGGTGGTTTCTGGTTGCTTACCTCAGGCTTTGCCTGAGAAAATCCAAGGGGTTTCTAAGATTGGTGTTAACCAGGTAGAAAATATTGTTCAAGTTGTCGAGGAAACCTTAAATGGAAATTCTGTGACTTTAATTGCAAGGGAGAAAAAGCACGAGTTAAACCTTCCAGTTAAAAGGAAAAATAATCTAGTAAAAATATTGCCAATTGCCCAGGGTTGTCTTGGTAATTGCGCATATTGTATTGTTAAAAAATCACGTGGTAAACTTATATCTTATTACCCTGATTCTATAGTAAAAACTGCACAAAGAGCGATTTCTACTGGTGCAAAAGAAATTTGGCTAACTGCCCAGGATACAGGATGTTATGGTAAGGATATAAACTCAAATATCATTGATCTTTTGAATAAGCTTATAATACTTGAAGGGAATTTTAAGATTCGCTTGGGCATGATGAACCCAAATTATGCAAAAGAATTTTTAGAAGATTTATTGAAATTGTATCGTTCTGATAAATTATTCAGTTTTATTCATTTACCATTACAGTCTGGCTCTGATAAAGTTTTAAAGGATATGAATCGTCCTTATAATGGAAAAGATTATATCTATTTAATTCAAAAATTAAGGGGTGCATTTCCATATATGACTGTTGCAACTGATGTGATTTGTGGCTTTCCAACCGAGACGGAATCCCAGTTTAGGGAAACTCTTGACTTATTGAAAAGCGTAAAGCCCGACATTGTAAACATCTCAAGGTACTGGAAAAGATCTGAGACTCCTGCTTCCAATTTAAAGCAACTTACCCAGGAAACTATAAAGGATAGAAGCAGGAGTCTCACTTCCTGCTTTGAAAATATTGCAATAGGAAGAAATAAAGAATGGCTCAATTGGAAAGGTCGTGTGGTTGTTGATGAAATAGGCAAAGAAAAAACATTAGTTGCGAGAAATTTTGCATATAAGCCCATAATAATCAGGGGAGATTATTCTATTGGTGATGAACTTTACGTTAAGGTCGTTGAGACAACTATATATGATTTAAGAGCAATAGTTCTAAATGAATGTTAGTCTTTCAATGGTTTTTTATTCATATCTTATTCTGGCTTCCCAGCACCTTTATTTTATGCTCAACTAGTTTTTGCATCTCTTCTATTGCGGCAGTATTTATTTTTCTAGGGTCAAATACATTTTTGTTTTTATCTAAGTATTCTCTTACAGCTGATGTATAAGCCAGTCTTAAATCAGTGTCTGTATTAACCTTTTGTATTCCTGTAGCGTTTGCTTTTTTTAGGGTTGCATCCCCAACGCCTTTAGCGTTTTCAATTTCTGCTCCGTATTTATTTGCCTTGTTTACGCATCTGCCATATATGCTTGAAGCGCCATGAAGGACAAGCGGAATCTTTAATTCACTTCTTATTTTTTTTAGGATATCAAACCTTAATTTTGCTTTGCCCTTGAATTTATATGCTCCATGACTTGTGCCTATAGCTATTGCAAGACTGTTTACTCCTGTTCTTTTAACAAATTCTTTGGCTTTGCATGGATCAGTATAAATGTTTTCGTTAGAACTAACTCCATCTTCGCAGCCCTTGAGTTGCCCGAGTTCTGCTTCAACTGAAACATGCTTTTCTCTAGAATACTCAACAATTTTTCTGGTAAGACGTACGTTTTTTTCAAAGTCCAGATAAGACCCATCTATCATTACTGAAGTAAAACCTTTTCTAATGCATTTATGTATTAATTTTTCATCTCTTCCATGATCTAAGTGGAGTACTACCGGAATCTTTAGTTTTTTAGCGAGACTCTCAACCACACATACTAAGTTCTCAAGCCCAGCGTATTTAATGGCCTTTTCTGTAGCGCCCATTATTACAGGTGATTTCAGGTTTTTAGCGGCGTTCATTATAGAAATTGCGCTTTCAATATTGTAAAAGTTAAATTGACCTACTCCGTATTTTTCTTTTTTTGCTTTATCAAGCATATGTTTCATTGAGTTTAGTCGCATTTATACACCTCTTTTGAAAAGTTTTGGTAAAAAACAAACTAAGTCAGGATTACTAGCAGCAATCCAAAAAATTAATGTTTTCAGATTATCCCTGTTATTTTTACTTAAAAGCTTTTTGTTTCTGGGTCTTGAGATTATATCAACCAGCCTGTCATAATCTTTATCGCTGAATTTGTTTAAGGTTTCTCTTATGAGCTTATGGAGTTTCATTTCTTTTTCTATATTTTTTTTAAGTAGTATCTTATAATCTAAATTTTCATCTATTGCTTTTGCAAGACACTTGGCGGCTTTCAATCCGGGAACCAGTCCGCCTCCTGTGGTGGCTTTTACTTGGGCTGCTGCATCCCCTAGTAAAAACATATTATCTTTAAAATATCTTGTCTTTGGAGAATAAATAGGTATTAAGCCGGAAATTTCTTCAATACTTTTTTTTTTATCAACACCAATTTTTTCAATAAATGATTCAAAATGCTTAACAACATTTTTTTGTGTAGCAAGGCCTATTCTTGCAATATTTTTATTCTCAGGAACAATCCATCCAAAAAACCCTGGTATCTCACTTCCTAAATACACATGATATGTTTGAGGTTCAAAATTCCCTTTTATTCTTAATTGCTTTCCTGTCAGGTATTTTATTTTCAGCTCTGGCATTATTTTTTTTTGCAGAATGCTTGCAGGTCCATCTGCACCGATAATAATATGTTTTTTTCTACTAAAATCTTTTATGTCTTCTTTATCAATTTTTTTTCCGCAGGCTATTATGGCACCATTTTCTTGAGCCATTTCTTTTATTTGGTTGTCAAAGAGTTTCCTGTCTATGACTAAATCGTCAATTTCTAGTCTTGTTCTTTTGTTATGTGTATGGATGACAACATACTTTAATTTATTAACAACAACGCCTTTTTTGGGTGTTAGTAAGTTCATTAATTCCTGTGTTACTATTCCTGTACATTGTACTGGTTCTCCTATTTTTTTATGTTCTTCATATACGTATGCTTTATGACCTCTCTTTCCTAATTCATAAGCGCACATAAGTCCGACCGGACCAGCTCCTACAATGTTTTTTTTTTTATTTATCATCTTTTTTTGCAATAGATTATATCTTTTTTAAATCTGCTTATTTTTCTTCTTTATTATCATTATTGATAATTTATGATATTCCTATTTACTGAAGGCGGATATATAGGCTTTCTGAGTTTATTGCTATTTTTCACTCATTTAATTAATATTGCATAGGTTACTGGATTTCTTATTCGAGAGTAACAAATGAAAACATTTATATATAACTCTTGTTTACCTCGTAGTAGTACTAACGACAATTCACTCTTAGTAAGTCGTTATGGGGTGGTAAAATGGCAAATTATGATGAAATTTTCGCTAATGTGAAAGATTCGTTTTCAAATACTAAAAAAAGTTATGTAGATAGATTTAAAGGTGCAGCGTCTACTATTTATGAAAATAAGGATTCTTTAACTGATGGGCAACTTCTTCAGCTGAACAATTTTTATAATGACCAGTTCAAGAGTTATATGAGTAATTTAAGACAAAAAAATAAAACTGATTTAGTGCACAAATTGTCTGATGAAAGGATAAAAAAACGTAAGGATTCAGTTCAAAATCAAGTATATTATCTTAATAAAACCTTGCGTGGCTCCTCAGAAAATGACCCTATTTCAGAAATCTCGCAAACCCTTAATGAGAAGGGCAAATATACAAATAGGCTCGCCAAAGTCTACCAGACAATAGAGAGCTTAACAGCGGATAATTCATTATCGCAAAGCCAGGCTAAAAATGCTCAGAGGCAAGTAGATAATATTGTAAACAAATATCTTAGTTCAAGCGGCAAAAAAGTTAAGGAAGAATACAAAGAAGCAGTTGTAGGTGAACATGAAAAGATTCAAAACCTTCTAAATAGCTATGTTTCTTCAAGTGGTTCTTCTAAGAAAAGGACTTTTTCAGGAACACTTGAAAAGATAGTTGGTGGAGCTTACTCTGCTAAAGAAAGTCTGGTTGACAAAAAAGATAAATTGAAAGAGAGTTATAATTCGAGATTTTCTTCGCTAAAGGATGTGACTTCTCAATATTCTGCTAATGAATCTATTGGAAAAGCAACTAGTAAAATCGGCGAAATTAAGAATTCATTTGGGAATAAATTGAAAGACAAGGTTCAATCTTCCAAAAATAAAGTTTCAGATATCTACACAAGTTTGGTAGATAAATTTTCAGCAAAAAAAAATCAAAGTTCAAACGAAAAGAAAACTGGCAAGGTTAGGAAGTTTTCTGATAAAGTGAGTAGTAATTTTGAAAATTATAAGAGCACATGGATTTCAGGAACTATTCTTGGAGCTTTTATGTGTGCTTATGTAGCTTCCGGTTGTACCGCTCCTTTTGCTCCTAATACAGGAAATTCTACAAAAGAAAATCCTAAAAAGGAGGTAATTATCAGTGTTAAATCTGACCAATCTAAAGATGCACGTGAATTAAAGGAAAAGCTAAAGTCAACTCCAGAAGGGTCTGGATTAGAGCTTTTTATTGATAAAGAATTCAAGTCTGATGATTATCCAGTTCTTTATGGCTTTAAAGGAGATGATAAGAAAAGCCAGGCTGATGAAAAACTTCATCAAAAGAAGAATCTGGAATCTACCGAAGGTCTTAGTGGGAAGGTTGATATAACAGATTCTCAGTTTACTCAGAGGAATCAATTGGATGACCCTTACTTTGAGAACCAATGGTATGGTTTAAGGATTAATGAAGAAAATTTTCAAGTAGAAACTGCTGAGGATTTTTCTAATAGGGAAGATGCTTATATACTAGGACAAAAGAAAGATGGTAGTTTCGAAATCCTCAAGTCAGGTAAAAATTATGATCCTAATAGTTTTGATTCGGTAGGTGCTGCAATGCTTCAAGAAAATGATAATGGTGGATATACAGCAGTCTGGAGAAGTTCAGTGAATGTTGGTACAGAAACTAAGGCACCTGGACAAACGCTTGAAAAAGAAGTTGATTTTGGTGCTGATGAAGGCAACGTGAATGTTAAATTATGAGGTGCTATTTATGAATACAATAAAAGATACATATTCAAAGATGAAAGAAACATTAGGGGAGTATAAGAATTCATTGTACCAAGGGTCAAAGTTAGCGGCAATTGGGTTAGTTGGTTCTTGTGTTATTGGTTGCAGTGGAATTAAAAACGTGCCTACTGCAGAGATTCCTACAACAAATACTGTGACTTATGAGCAATTACAAAAGGATTCCAGCTTGAACTCTACAAAAAATAAATTGTTTTCAGGAGTTTCAACAGATTCATTTGAAAAGTCATTAGGAACTTATTTTGCGGACAATGGTTATGAGATGAGCAAAAAAAAACTTGATTCTCAAGATGGCAAACTTAACGAAACAGAGCCTACTAAATATGATTTGGTTGCGGCAAAACCACAAGACCTAACACTTCCGAATAATGTTAAAATAGAAGGTAGTGCTTCTCCTTTAGAAAGTGTACTTGGTGGAATTTCAGTAAATGAGCTTGAAGCTTTGCAAAGTAATTATAATGGAGGTTATGTAGGTGGCGCTGTCAGTTATTTGTCTAATCCTGAAGGGAATAATACTGGTGTTTATATAGCAGTTCCAGAGGGCAATACTTCGCTTTTAAAAGCCCTTAACCAAGGACAACAAAAGAAAATAGAAGATGTTTTGGGTTCATTTGAATATGAACAGATTGCAACCCACAGGGCAAAGCAAAGTGGTAAAACTGTTGCGATAATGAATGTTTATGAGAAAAATGGTAATGGTGGGGTTGTTGTTCCACTTATAGATGCCCAACATAATGGTTATCAATTAGGTGGAGTATTCCTTAGTGACTCTGAAATAGGAGACCTTGAAGATTCAATTGTTTCTCATAAGTTAGAAGACAACGCAAAAGGAAGATTTGCTAGTGATATATTAACCGGTGGAGGATGCGCTTTCATAAATCCTGTTATGGGAGCCGGTGTATTCCTTGCTAACCTTTATGAGACTTCAGGTTATAATGATGTTACCGAGTTTGTGGGCACTGAAAAATTCAATCCTGCAAGGTCACTTGACAAATCATTATTGTCTGAGTTTACTGGTGCTGGTTCAGGAAGTGGTGTTAAATTATTGTATCCAGTTTATGAAGATGATCAGGTTAAAGGTGTTATTGATTATAATGTTTTACCTTCAAAGAAAGGTTTGGAGATTAATCCTAATGGACTTTATGTTAATGAATCAGGGAAATTGCTGGCTTCAGCACTTCATGATTTCATTGTTGCAGGAGCCAGTGTCGGGCTTTATGAATTAGGTAGGAGCCAGGCAGATGATGAAACAACCATAAAGAAAATCGAAGAAAATGGTGGCGGAACTCACGATGGTGGTTCCGGCACAGGAACTCCTGAAGTTACTGGTGGTGGTACCCACACAGGAGGAAGCGGAGTTATATCACGTTAATGGGGGTGTAGATGTTGAAAAAAGCAATATTACTAATGATGATGTTATTTATTTGTTCGGGGCTAGTCTTTGCAGTAGATGGAGTCACTCAAATAGATAATTTTTATAACGAAAATGGAGTTCCTCTTACAGGAGTCCAGAGTGAATTATACACAAGTGGTTCGCACAGTCAGGTACACAGCCTTAATTCAGGCGGTAGCAATTCAATAAGTTTTGAATATCCTTATAATCCTGACTCAACTGAACAAAATACTGATAGTTATGATCATTTTATGTTCAAAGAGTGTTACCTTCCACTTGAGTATAAAGAAGAGATTTGGGGTTATGGGGCTACTCTTGAATATGATGACCACTTCGAGAAAGCTCAATCATGCCATTCACCAATAGATTCATTTAGTGTTACTAATGATAATCATCCTAATGAACCGATTGTTGTGGATGTAAGTACTACTTTAGAAGGTGATGCGCATAGTGCTTTTACAGATAAAGAGCTTACTTGGTTCCCTTCAGGTTATGAAGATTATTATTCAGTTGAAACTGAAGTAACTGTAGAAATTCTTCATGATGGTGATGTAGTTCATACAGAAACGAAAACAGCGGATATCTTAATGGACACTTCTGAGAATGTTCAGTTTACCTGGACACCACAGCAGGAAGGCTACTTTACTGCAAGAATAAAAACTGATGTTGTTGATTGTCAATGCCAGAGTGGTCAGGAACAGCAATCCAGTAAAGAGTTTGAAGTTTGGGCTGAAAGGCCATTTGATGAGTGTTATACTTTAATTCAGAATCTTGAAGCAGTGCCTGAATTTCCTGTAGAAGGAGATAATGTTGTTGTTTCGTTTGATAAAATAAGCAATTATGCCGATACCAATTATGACAAAACTCCACTTGCGACTAATGTTGATTATACTATAACTAATAGTAATAATCAGGTAGTCGATCAGGGCAGTTTCAATATTGAAGCAAACTCAAATGGTCAGGATTATGAATCTTATTCATTTGATTGGAATCCTGAGACAAGCGGAGATTATAATATCAAA
>JBNJGV010000038.1:0-11775 GCA_051819785.1 Nanobdellota archaeon
TGTTTGCCCACCAGTGAACACTAAAATCTCCTATTTGTGAAGTGGAATTGAAAGTAAATTTATAGATTGTGCTTAGATTGTAAATGTCTTGCGTTTGGGTTGTGCCATCAGGGAAAGTAACATTAGCTACTACATCGCTTATATTAACATTTACATCACTTACATTACAAGAGCATTCAACTGAATCATTTTGAAAAACGTCTACTGGCGAGCAACCCAAAGCATCAACAACTAATGTTCCTGTATCATTTACCATAAACCATGAACCTTCAGAATTATGGTTGCCGAATTCGTCTTCTGCATAAACATCAATTGAATAATTATCAACCGCATAGGTGTTAGAAAATTCAGCAGTATAAATATTATTAAAATCATAATCTGTTAAATTAATCTCCCACTGGTTGCCTTGCTGCTGGATTACTGCATAAACCCTTTCGAGATCGCTTTCATCTGTAACATTAGCATTTATGGAAATTGTGTCTGAGTAATAGTGCGTTGATTTGTCTGGCTCTAAAATATCAATATAGGGTTTATTTTTTTCTCTGGCTTTTTGAACATAGAATTCAATATCATCATTATCGTCATAATTACCTGAGCCGCAGGTGGTAGTTGAACTTCCCTGGTACTGGATGCTTCCTCTTAATGCATGTATTCCTGTTTTTTTATCAAGCGTGAAAGTCCTTGTGCTCGTGTAAAAGCCTGAAACAGGGCAAGGATCTTCATAAGCTGCAACACTCCAGTCAAGCGAAGAAGAGTCATTTGCATAAATAAAATTGATATTATCACTTGAACTATCATAGCAATAAGCAGTTATGTTTACTTCTACAGTATCGCCGCCCCTGAAGGTAGAGCCATTAAGAGAACGCATTGTAATGTTTTCAAGGGATTCGTCTGAAGCATAACTTCCAGAGGTTCCGTCTGAGCAAGAGTCTATTGTATTTGGCTGGTTGGGCTCAGTAACTGAGCCAATATTGTCACGAGATTCTATCAAGTTAGAGCCGACAATACAAGGAGAAGAATCACAGAACTTGGCAGATTGGGCAACATAACTTACATTAATCCAGGAATTCAGGCTTTTTTGATTACCAAAAGTATCATTGGCAATAAAAGTAATATCATATATTCCATGCACCGAAGTATTAGTAAATTCATTAAAAAATAAATCCCCACCAATATTACTAAGCTCAACCGCATTATATGAGCTATCCGGAAGCTCTATATCGGCAATTACTGAATCAATGGCAGTGTCGTCAGTTGCATTAACAGTTAAGTTTACCATTTGGCTTGTGTTGTATTTTTGTCCAGAAAATGGGCTAAGCAATTCAAGATATGGCAAATTATGTTCAATAACAGAAAAAGAATCATAATCTTGCTTATACACTCCATTTGTGTTATTCGCCCACCAAGATACACTGTAATCTCCGGTTTTTGAAGTTGAAGTGAAATTAAATTCATAAATTGAGCTTTCATTAGTTGTTGGCTGGGTTAACACAGTGCCATTAGGAAGGGTTACATTAGCTACAACTTCACCTATATCTACATTGACATCGCTTACATTGCATGAACAAACAACCCATCCTCCTTGATCTCCGGGGTTAGGCGAGCAACCCAAAGCATCAACAACTAATGTTCCTGTATCATTTACCATAAACCATGAACCTTCAGAATTATGGTTGCCGAATTCGTCTTCTGCATAAACATCAATTGAATAATTATCAACCGCATAGGTGTTAGAAAATTCAGCAGTATAAATATTATTAAAATCATAATCTGTTAAATTAATCTCCCACTGGTTGCCTTGCTGCTGGATTACTGCATAAACCCTTTCGAGATCGCTTTCATCTGTAACATTAGCATTTATGGAAATTGTGTCTGAGTAATAGTGCGTTGATTTGTCTGGCTCTAAAATATCAATATAGGGTTTATTTTTTTCTCTGGCTTTTTGAACATAGAATTCAATATCATCATTATCGTCATAATTACCTGAGCCGCAGGTGGTAGTTGAACTTCCCTGGTACTGGATGCTTCCTCTTAATGCATGTATTCCTGTTTTTTTATCAAGCGTGAAAGTCCTTGTGCTCGTGTAAAAGCCTGAAACAGGGCAAGGATCTTCATAAGCTGCAACACTCCAGTCAAGCGAAGAAGAGTCATTTGCATAAATAAAATTGATATTATCACTTGAACTATCATAGCAATAAGCAGTTATGTTTACTTCTACAGTATCGCCGCCCCTGAAGGTAGAGCCATTCAAAGACCTCATACTAATATTATCTAAAGACTCATCACTTTGATAACTTCCCGAACTACCATCTGTACAGGTGTCAAGAGTGTTTGGCTGATTTGGCTCAGGAGTGGAAAGCGAATCTCTTGAGCGTATCAAGTCTGAACCCGCAATACATGGGGAGCTATCGCAATAAATAGCTGCAGTAGTCAAATGGCTTATATCTACCCAAGTGGTTTCAGAATCATTAATATTTCCCGAAGTATCCCTTGCAATTATTGTAATATTGTTAACCCCTGTTTCATAAGCAAAATAAGAAGCGTTATAGATGTCATCTCCATCGGTATCTTCAAGTACAACCTCTGATGTTGAGTTAGAAGTTTCTACTTGCGCGCTTACAGACATAACTTCATAATTATCTGTCACATTAGCAGTAATATTTACTTTTGTTCCCGTTGCAAGAGCGTTTCCGACTAGAGGTTCAAGTATTTTTGCGGCAGGTTTCTCTGAATCAATAATTTCAAAATATGAAGAGTATGTTGAAAAAAGACCATAACTATCATTTGCATAAAAGGTATAATTGTATCTTCCTATTTTGGTTGTATTAAGAAGCGTATAATTATAAACACTTCCTACAGGTGTTGTAAGATTGATTGAATCAAAAAAATGCGGAGCGCTTATGTTTAGTACAACCGAATCCACATAATCGCCTTCATTCGGGTCAGTTATGTTGGCTGTAATACTAACACTGCTAAAAAGAGAAAAAGAGTTCTCAGAAGGACTCAGCGAGATTATCTCTGGAGCAAACAAAGACTCATTTATAAAAAAATCATCAGTATTTGATAGATTCGCATAACCCTGTTTATTATAGCAACTAATATTGTAAATATAAGTGCCCTGGTTAAAGCTTTTATTATATTCATAAATTCCGCTTGAAAAGTTATAGCTCATATTTACAGGAGAGCTCCAAGTGCCTGATGAATTATCAGAAAAAGAGCAATATGTGTCTGGACCATAAATTGGGGCATTGTTTGAAAGATTTGTATAATTTGCATAGAAAGTATTAATTTTTCCAGACCTAACTGTATCTATCTTGGTGTCATCATAAATATTAAGGCCAGTCCCTTCTATTGAGCTGTAAGATGAAAATCCCTCTACCTTAAAAACAAGATTTCCATTATTATAACTTGCAATATTACAACTACTACAAATCTCGCCATCTTTTAGTATTAAAGGATATTCCCAATCAATACCCATTAAGGTTAGGGTAGCCGGGCTGTTAAAAGAAGGGTCTAAGCCTGAAGAATTAACAAACACAAGATTTTTGTCTAAAATCAGATTTTTATCAAAATTTTGGCTGGTTGCATTTACAGGGTTTTGCCATACAATCATTGCATTTTCAGGAGAGTGGATTGTTGCATTTGTTACATTTTCCGGATCATTTAAGGAATTAAAGTCTGTTGTGTTACCAGTAAAATTGGTATAGATTGCCTGTGCTCCTGGCTCCAAAATAAAGCTTAAGTCATATGAGGCCTCGCCAAAGCCATCTGTTACATTTGCCGTCAAAAAATATGTGCCAAACTCAAGGTGTCTATTTTCTTTAATATTAGATACTGGAATAGATTCCCCTAAATGAACACTAAATTCATCAATTGTCCCTGAAAAATATTCTCCAATTGAAGTGTCTGCTCCAAGGTGTGTTTTTGTGCCTCCGTTTCTTCCTAAAATGTTGTCTCCTGTGTGACTTGCCATAGTTGTTGGAATAGCAGCAGAAACCAGCTTATCATCCTGAATCAATGTAAAATTATTGTTTCCATTAAAAACCACACCAACATGATGCCACTTGCCGGATGTTGTTGTCAAATTTAGCCATTCCCCATTAAAGCCATTACTCTCTGTCCATGCACCGGCATAAATATGCCCTTCATGCAAATAGACATTAAGACCATCTGTTTGACTGCCTTCTTCAAAAAGCATCTGTGTGCCGGTTAAGGTATCTGCTTTGTACCATAATTGAATAGTTTTTTCATTAAACCCCTCGTCAAAAACAATATTCGCGCCTAAATCAAAAACGTCGCTCCCATCAAAATACCTTCCCAAACCAATTTTTCCATCAACAATGGCAGGACACGTAGCTTCAGTGCATATCGCATTATTTGCTTGCCCACCGAAATCATTAACTGTTGTCAGATTCTCGCCAAATTCACTTCTATTATCAAAGTGATATAAACAATCTGCTGCATCAATAGTAGGGGCAGACCAATTAAAACTAACTTTGCTTGAGTTTAAAAGACCGCTTTTTTTTGCAATAAGGTTGGTCTTCTCGGGCTCATTATTATCTCCAAAGATTTCAACATTCATCCTTTGTCCTTCGGAATCAAATACAGAAAAATTAATCTCCGCCCAGTTTTTCCCAACATAACTTGTAACAGGAGTAAAATCTACAAAAGGCAGGCTGTTTTCTAGGGTTTGGAGAGTGATATTGGTAGGTTCGCCTTTATTTCTGTACATGTCAGTTGTGCTCACGCCTATGTTGTAGTTAGTTCCGGGCTGCAGGGATGAAATATTAAATTCCTCCATGGTAGTATTCACAACAAAACTATTGTTAACTAATAACTCTGAATGAGAAAAGTCATCTTCAGGCGGATTTTGCCATGATACATATGCCCAATCATAGCCAGTAGAATTAATTATTATATTCTCCACCGGAGAAGGAGGAGTTGTATCAACAACATGTATTTTAAGATTCTTTGAATTAGAATTATTAAAATTATCTGTTGCAGTAATATTAAGATTGTACTCTCCTCTTTGCAGTTGAGAATTGTTTTCAAGCACGCCTTCTTGATTTATTTTGAACCTTGAATCGTTTACTTTGTATGAACTGACACCATGGCTGTCTGTTGCATTAATATTGTAGTAAAGGGGTTGGGAAAATTCAACAGACTGGTTTTTAAAGTCAACATAATTCGGAGGAGTAATGTCTTCAACATAGCTAACATTAAAATGAAAAATATCCCAATAAACATCATAATAGGTGTTTTCACCTCCAGAAGATTTAAGTTCTGATTTAAGCATTGCCTGGGAATTCTGGCTAAAAAAACTTTCACAATCCCAATCTTCTAAGTCCGTCACATCTATACAGGTCTCTTTTAGAGGTTCGCCGGTTGTAGGGCACTGTGTTGTCGCGATTGAATAACTGCTTCCATTATCTGCATCGACAGCAACATAACAAGAGTCAACATAATTCGTAGCAGACCAAGATTTATAGCATACCTTAACACTTTCAACCCTCACACATTTATCAATTGATGAATCTGAATTGTTTGTTCTAAGGCCTGCCCAATAATAGCTGCCTCCCTGCTTTCTAACCTGGTGGGTTTCAAAATCATTATCATCATAAAAAAGATATGGGCCAGGGTATGTAAAATCACAAGCAGTATTAAATGTGCCGTTGTTAAGGGCTGCATTTTCTGCGTCACAATTATTAACAGTTATTTTCTTAGAAACAGGAGGAATAGGGGTGACTTTTATTTGCCATGATTCTGAATCAGGGTTGAAATTTTCTGCGCCAGAATAATTAGCAGTTATTGTATAGGTGGTTGTTTTGTTAAATATTATACTTTCAGAATAAGGAGGTGCTCCTTGATAAACGATGCTATTGTTTTTAGTTAAAGTAATATTTCCTGTTCCATTGGTTAAATTTGCCTGTACATCAACAACAGAGTCATTTTCAACAACAATATTGTTTCTTTTATTGTTAAGATATAACATCACTTCGCTGTTTGCTTTATTTACAATAAGCTCTTGTGAAATCTCTGAGGAAGTGTAATTCTCAGTTTCTGTAGCATTACATGTATAATTGTATATTCCTGCATCAAGAGTTTGCAGGTCAAAAAACCCACTTATTTTAGTTGTGTTCCTATACAAAGTTGGGTTTGATTGCAGGGTTGAGGCAACGCAGCTAATATTGCTTTCTGTGCCATATGTTAATGTCCAGCCAGGGTCTGAGATTAAAGAGAGGCCCGGGTCAGCTTTTTCAATTACAAAGCCCCATTCATCTGATGAGGACCAGCTTCCCGCATTATCTTTTGCATAGCTTTTCCAGTAAAAACTTCCTGCAGGGAAAGGGTTTGAATATGTATACTCACTTGCACCGTCCAAGTTCATTGTATAATTAACTGGAGCCCCTGTTTTGTTAGTCTCTATGTATACTGCCTCAACACCATTATCATCCTTCCATGTAATATTAAAAACAGAGTCTTTAATATTATAAGGAGATTGTATTGTACTTTTATTTGCAATCCATGTAGGTGGAAAATCAGGAGGTGGCCCCGGTGTAACATTTATCCACCACACTTCAGAGTCAGAAGTGTAGTTTTTATTGCCTGAGTAATTTGCAGTAACTTTATGCATAGCGACAGTATCAAAAAGCATATGTTTGGTCAATGGTGGGTGGTCGTTTGCAATTGAGCTATCATTTAAATAAAGAGAAATATTGCCTGCGCCACTATTTAGAACACCCGTAATATTTATGTAAGTATTGTTCGAGATTGTCCTGTTTGTCCTTGTGCTATTCAAATAGAGATTAACAAGGCCTTCTGCCCTGCTTATACCAAGCATACTAGAGGTAGAAGTTGAAGTGTAGTTTTGTGTAGGGGTTGAATTACAAGTGTAATTATATGACGAAGCAGCAAGAACATTAACATCAGATTGGCCAACATAGGTGCCATTCCTGTATAACCTTGGTGTTACCTCTGGATTGGCTGCTGTGCAAGTTATGTTGGTGGTTTGTCCATAAACAGAAGACCAGCCAGGGTCAGCTGAAAGGGCTAAGGTAGGCTCAGCCTTTTCAATAGAAAAATGCCACACATCAGAAGAACTCCAGTTACCTATGGTATCGTTTGCATAGCTTTTCCAATAAAAGCTTCCCGCGGGCATTATTTTTTCAAAAATAAATGCAGGCGAAGATGAATTATCCATTGTATAATTTTTTGGTTGCCCTGTAAAATTGCTTTCAAAGTATGCTGTGTCAACTGCAACATTATCCTGCCAAGTGATATTGAACTGGCTGGTTGCCTCAGAATTATAAACATTCACTGTATTAATTTTGTTGTTGCTCCATGACGGAGGATTATCAATATAAGTCACATTAAAATAAAACACATCCCAATAAACATCATAAACACCATTTCCTCCTGCTCCAGAACTTACTAATTCTGATTTAGCCATTGCGCCTGTCGCTGAAGGTCCAAAAAAGTTGCTACATTGCCAGTTCTCATTTGTAGTCACATCAACACATGTTATCTCAGTAGGCTCACCGTTTGCGGGGCAGGCAGTTGTAAGGGTACTATAGCTTGCACCTTTGTCTGAATCAATACTTATATCACAAGAAGTCGTCCGGGTGGTGGACGCCCACCATTTATAGCAGAATTTTACTGACTTTATTTCGTCACAATTATTGACAGAGGAATTACTTGAGTTAATTCTTAGCCCTGCCCATTTAGTGGTACCTCCTTGTTTTTCTATAGAATGAACCTCGTAATTACTATCGTCATAGAATAACGCGCTTCCAGGATAAGTATTGTCACAAAGAGTTCCCCATGTACTTGGAGATGATGCTAGATTTTGTGCCCTGCACATTTCGATCTTCATCTCGCCGAATGCCGGGTCTTTTTTTGTCAGGTTTATTGAATAAGTTTTGCCGGGAACAAGGTTGTCTTTTAATAATTTCCACTCACCATAACATTTCCTTTCTGAAAAATTCCATTCTGCGCATTTATACAATTTTGTGCCCGTTGCGGTTATATTAACTATTGCATTAGAAAAATTGACTTTCGTCGGGTCAATTGCAAAACTTTGAGTGAACTCCTCTCTTTGTAAATCCTCAACCCCCAAGTCAATTGACTTACCAGTTTTAATGTTATGAAACTCCATGCTCTTTATTGCATTGGTTACATCTTTTACTTTTAGTTTTTTTATTCTCTTTTTGTGCTCAAAAGCTTTTTCTATGGCTTTGTTTTTTTCTATTGAAAGATTACTTTTCTCTACAAAAACACGAGCATCTTTTAGCAATTTGTTCCCTCTTGAATTTATTGTTATAAATTCTGTGCCTTCAAAAAATTTCTTTGCTTTTCCCGGAACAAGCTTTCCTTTTACTGAAAAAGAGCAATTTACATGCTTTGCTTTCTCATGAGTCTTAACAACCAGAGTTGTGTTGTAATTTCCTGAACTGATTGCGTTAAAAAATGCAGTTTCATAAACCCCATTTTCTGAAAAATCATAAAGGTTTTGCTTAATCTCTCCATCTCCCCAGTGAATTACGATATAAACTTCTTGTATAGGCTTTGATGAATTTGCATCAACAATGAATTGTATTTTTTCAGACTTCAAAAACTCCTGTCCGGTTTCTGGCGAGATAATATTAATAGAGATATTTTTAGCAGAATCGTTTGAAACATTACTCTCATTAGAGACATTATTTAAAGTAAAATTTGCACTTGAAGATTGATTTGAAATTTCGCTGGAATTTGCAGAGCGATTAATTATTCTGAAACTCTTATTTAATGAATTAATTAAAGAAGAGTTATTATATAATTTTACTTTTAGATTATACTCACCCTTATCCATAAAAGATAAAAAATTGCTTTGAAAAGAAGCATTATTCTTTTCAAGAGATTCATTAAAGTATGTTGTGTTTTTTGAAACAGTAGCAAAAGCTGAATCAAAACCGCTACTTGAATTCAGGATTATTTGAAAGGGCTTATTAATATCATAAGTTTCGTTTATACATATCGCTGCAAAACTCTTTTGAGTACTGTTTTCAGATTCATTCGAGTGATTTTCAAGACCTGTTTTGTTCAAAGTAAGAGAAGTATTTACAGATGAATTTTCTGATTTATTTCTAAAAGATAAATTATAAGATGAAGAATTGACAGAATTATTGGATATATTTTGGATGGTTTTATCAAAAACAACGCTAGTAGAATTATTCTGTACAACAGATGCTTTATCAATTCCTGAATAATTAAGTATGCTGCCGTTGTGTGTAAAGTTTAGTGAAAAATTATGTATATTTGGAACAATTAGCTCAATCTTTTCATTTATTGAATAGTTCATAACTGTTGATGAATACATAAACCCTTGATTATCCTTAAAAAGAAAAGTGACATTAGTCACATTATTATCCGAGGAATTAGCAATATTATGCAAGTCGAGGTATACTAAAGTCTTATTATCAACATGCAACGCTTCTGTTTTGGTGGCGTTTGAAGTAGTGAAGTTATAGCCATAAGAGATAGCTGCAGCTGAGACAATCAACAAAATAAATACAGCCCACCCCTTTTTGTTACGCAACTTCATAATTAACCTCTGAAAATCCGTGCGTAAAAGCATCAATACGCTTTACTCCAAGCATATACTTTATTTTATTAACGCTTTCGCCTCTTTTTATCTGCCTGAATATAAAATGTTTTCTTAACTTTGACGGAGTAAGGCTATTATCAACCGAACAACCTCTTATAATCTGCTGAATTCTTCTATGAGTAAACTTGCTTTTTGCTTTATTTAAGAAAAGAAAGTCCTCTTTTCTTTTGTTTTTTTTAATTTCATTAATGTTTGAAAGAAGTTCTTTTGACAATAAAAATCTGCGGCCGTTTAAAGTTGCGCCTTTGTTTGAAATATTTTTTACTCTCAGATTTATCAAATCATTGGTTTTGCAACCAGTTTCATAAAAAAAAGCTAAAATGATTAAGTCCCTTTTGTTTTTTGGGAATCTTATTTTAGAAAAATCATAGCATGGGTTTTTTAGTGATTTCAATTTAATCTCTGAAACAGCAATATCATAAGGTTTGCTTTTAAGTAAATTATTAAGAAAATTTTTTCTGATTAGACGAGGAGTTATTTTTACCCCTGACTTTAAAGAGTAAGAAAAGAAAATCTGCTCCACTCTTCGTTTAGATATAATTTTCCCGTTTTGCTCAAAAAGAAACCCGAAAGGCCGGGATTTTATTTTCTCTGCCAGGCAATGGGAAATTTTAACAATACGCCCGCCAACCTTTAATGTTCTGGACATAAAATCTAAATCAGAAGTTTTCAGCTCTAATAACTCTGACAGATTACAGCCAGTCTCAAATAGAATTTCCACAATAAGGGCATCTCTTCTATTAGAGATATACAACCTAAATTTGTTAAATGCTCTTTCAAACCCCACTTCTTAAAAGCCCCTTTTTCGTTTTTTTCAAAAGAGCGAAAGAAAGTTTATAAATTTTTCTTTCGTTTTTATAAGTTTAACGAAGCGCGTTTCGCATTTATTTTTTATACGAAATAAATTTTCCATCTAATTTCGTAAAATTTACTAAAACGAAATAAAGATGATGAATAAACAGGGCCCAAAAGCCAAGATTTACCTTCTAAAACAAACCTTCCCGCCACAGCTAAAAAAGAAATATCTAGTTACTGATTAATCTTCACTTCCCTTCATCATTGAAAGACTTTCTTCAGACATCTCTCCAGCAAGGTTAGTCAAAAAGAGCTTTTTTACATGTTCAAGGTCATCTGGAAAATTTCCCAGCAGCCACATTAGCTTAGTAAGAGCAGTTTCAGTAGTCATATCCCTTGAAGGGATGCAACCAGAATCAAGCGCCATATATCTTGAATAAGAAGACATTATTGCAGCAGGATCATCATAATCAACACACCACCCGTGCAAACTCTGTGAGCCAAGAACAACAACCATTCCATTTTCAACAAGTTCTTTTAAAATTTCTAATAGTGAGCGCTCACCAATCGGGACGTTTCCTTCACTAAACGACTCAATTATAAGCCCCTTATAACCCAAATTAAGATAAATTCTTATGATTTCAGGAGGAAGGCCGGGAATCATCTTTATAGCCCCAACTTTATCAGTAATATTTGGATAAAAAGACATCTGTCCCTCTTTAGAAATTGGTGTTTTGTTTTCAATTATCATTTCATTATTTTCAAATTTGCCTATTGAAGGGATGGTGCTAAAAAAGGAAGTAAACTCCAAATCACTTGCTTTTACACACCTATTTCCTCTCATTATCAGGCTATTAAATACTACTGTCACTTCATTAAGGTTTGATTCTGCAGCAACCTTCACTGAATGAAATATGTTTCTTTTAGAATCAGTATTTTCAATATACGGCGGAACCAAATAACTTGTTAATACAATAGGAAGAGCAGGGTCAAGTATTAAAAAAGAAAGCGCAGAAGCAGTATAATGCAAGGTGTCTATTCCCTGATAAACAACAATCCCATCATATTTATGATAAACTTCTTTTATCCTGTTACTTATTTGAACCCAGTTAGAAGGCATAATATCTGAAGAATCAACCACAAAAATAATTTCTGTATCTACTTGATAATCTTCTAACTCAGGAATAAAACTCATTAAATTCTCGTCTGTGAGTTCAACAGGAGCATAAGCGTCCCCTATCTTTTGAGCACAGACAAACTTCGCAGTAGATAAGAAAAGCACTCTCTTTTTTGCCATTTGTCTTTTAGTTTCAATAAAACTATAAAAATTTTATCAA
>JBNJGV010000039.1:0-11454 GCA_051819785.1 Nanobdellota archaeon
TATAGTCCTGGTTTTTCTTAATTCATAATCTATAAGTGGATGTCTGTACCCTTTCTGGACTCTTTTCTTTATGATTTTGTTATTAACAGAATAAATAATTGCCTCTGCGCCTTGATTTAAAACTTTCATAATAATTAAGAAAAATAAAGAATTTTTAAATGTTTAGTCTTCAATAGTAATTGCGGATTCTGGACACTGCGCTTCGCAAGCTCTGCAACCTATACATTCATCAGGCTTGTCTACAAGAACTATTTTTTCACCCTTTTTAAAAACTTCTACTGGGCAAACTTCAACGCAAGTACCGCAATTTGTGCACTTTTCTTCATCAACAATCGGTTTTACCATTTTAACGTCTCCTTATGCTGCTTCTCCTTCAGACTTATTTTCAGCAGATGGTGCTGGTTCCTCTGAGGCTTTTTGTTTTTCAGGTTCCTTAATGACTTCTATTGCTCTCATTTCACAAATTTTTATAGGATAAACATCCTTTACCTGTTTTTTAAGCTCGTTTTGAATCTTGTGGTTAAGAACTTCACTTACAAATTCGTCTAAGGAAATTTTTGCCAGATGTTTAGATAAAAGAGCCTCTGTTTTTTTCCTTATTAAAGTCAATACTGTATTGCTTGTATTGCTATTTGTAATAATAAGAGGTTTTGTCCTTATTGTAAAGCCATCCTTTGTCTTAGCAAGAAATGAATGGTCAACCCTGTCTCTTGTTCTTCTTATCATTCTTTTAACAGATGATGGAATTAGCTTGTAGCTTTTAAAAGTAGTGTGTGCCTGACCTTCAGTTATTTTATTTACCCTGAATTTTACATTTATGTTTTGCTTTTTCATGTCTCCTGTAAGGGTCATAAGGTTACTTTCTACTGTTTTTCCGACTAGATTCTGAGTACTCAAGACTAAAGATTCACCTAAAACAGCACTTTTGAAGGTTTTAGGCGCAATAATCTTAACCCATTTCTTTTTTTTCCATTTGACAGTTTCTTTTGCGCTTTTTTTTGGCTTTGCCATGATATCACTTGATTAAAACTATAATAGTTTCTGGAATTTAGAGGGTATTTATAAATCTATTGTTTTATATTTAAAAACTATAATTCAGTAGAAAAATGCAATAAATATAGTTATAAGAATCACTTCCAGAACAAATACAACCATTAGTTGGGCTATTGAGCTTAGGATATAGATGATAATAAAAGATTTAAAATAACTGAACTCCTGCAACTTGGCCAGGCCCCATGTTCTCAGTATTACCTGATAAATTGACAAAACCAGAAAAATAATAAGGCTTACTCCAAAGATTATCCAGATAAGGATGTTATTTGATAAAAACCCAAAAGAAAATGCTAGGCTAATAATCAAAATTAAGGGTGCTGTAACAAATTCGGGCGCTCTTGTGTATACCATGGCTTTGTAGGTTGCATCAAATTTATTTTTCCCTTTGAAAAGCTTTACAAACCAATGGATGAATGTGTAACGTAATAAAGCAAGCCCAAAATATAATACTGAAAAAGAAAGGTAAAACACGCAATATGTCTTTATATTTAGTGGGATATTTTCTATTCCCTTAAAGCCGAATGTTTCTGCTAGAAACCTAAGCGCTTCATTTATCCTATTAATGTAAGTGTAGGTTAGAAAAAGAAAAATGAAAAATACTACTACTACAAGAAAGATAGTCTGTTTTTTGTAATCTTTTTCCTTTTCTACCCTTTTAAAGAAATTATTGGGCTTTGTGATAATACCTTTGATTTCGGGTATAAATCTCATCGTTTTAGTTTTTTTATTGCTTCTTTGACCCTTTTTTTTATTTTAGGGTTTGCGAAGTCTCCCAGTGTGTAGTATATCCTTTCTGCAGAGTTTCCCCAGGAGTATTCTCCATTTTCGTTTTCAATTCGTTCTATCTTGAATTCACCAGTTTCGACACCCTTTTTTAAATGATAATAGATAACTTTGTTTGTGCATTTAGGAAAAACTTCTTTGTATATCTTGTAAATCTCATAACCGTAACCCTCCCCTAAAAAATATAGAATCTCAATTATATTCTGTCGTATTTCTGATTTAACGGGTCTGCCTTTTTTAGTCATGCTTTTCTACCAATTTTACTTATGTCAAATTATTATATGAATTTATTTTTGAGGTTTAAATAATTGCGGATGTTTTTCGTAAATTTTTAAAATTGCATTTGTCCTGAAATCATCCTCTTTTTCTGGTTTTATTTTATAAGAGAGTTTAATAAACAAATCTTTTCCATCTGTATCAAAATGTACATCAACCTCATATTTTTTTAAGGCCGATTTTATGTTGCTTATTAATTTATTAACGTCTATTTCAAAGTCTTTTAAAGTAAGTCTTAATTCACCTGAAACTTTGTCTTTACCATAATTAAATATGTGCTTATCAAGAAATGTTTTATTTGGAATTTTCACTTTTCTATACTTTTTTTCTTCAAGTGTAACAAAGAAAGTGCCAATTCTGGTAACTGTCCCGGTATACTCTGTTGTGCCGATTATATCACCAATTCTAATTGGTTTTTTTGCAAGGATTATCATCCAGGCAAAAAAGGATAAAATTACATCTCTTATCGCGAAGGCTACTCCTGTTGTTATTAATCCAAGGAATATTGCTATATCGTTTATTCCAACCCCTGCCTTATATAAAATAAAAGAGATACCTATTGCATAAACTAAAACTGAGTAAAGTTTGGTAATAAAGATTCTTTGTTCAATTTCCATTTCTTTTTTGAAAAAATTAAAGACTGAATCAACCGTAAATCTTAAAATTAAATTTATAATAAAAAGTGTTAAGGTGGTTACTAGAATTAGGTTTATTGCCCCGATTATACTGATTGGAAGTTGCACAAATCCTTTCTTTTGAAGATATACTACTCCTTCTAAGCTTAAAAATAAACCTAAAAAGATTACTATTGCTTTATTAAAAAAACTCTTTTTCCTTACTTTTTCAGCCATAAATGTTTAGTACGGCTTTACAAATATAAAATTAATGGTTTTTAAGTGTGTAATAATAGTTAAATGATACATATAGTAAAAAATTTATAATATTAATGATTAATACATCTTATGAAAAAGAGGATTAGCATACTAATATTGCTTGTGATTGGTATGATTATTTTTGTATCGGTAGGTTTTCCGTTATTACGCTCTGTCAAAAGTGATATAAAGGATAATGAGACAAATGAGCTTAACTTTACAAACAAAACAGTTTCTGAAGTTGACAAGGTTAAAGAAGTTGTAATAACAAATACTGATCTTTGCAAGGATTCGCAAACAGGAGAAATTGATATACAATGCCAAAGTGAGCAAGGTTGTGATAACCTTTGTCAGATGAGGGGTTGTCAGGTTTCAGGACTAAGTTATAACGGCTCTAAATATGACGAAGATAAATGCGTTTGCCTTTGTAATGAATAAATGGCAATGAATAGAAAAAAAGCTAATAAGCTTGTTATTAGCTTATTCTGATTGTAGCTCGTCGTCGATTATTGCAGCATACAATGCCGGGTTTTTAACACCGCTTATAGTTGCGCCGCCTATATTGACTGCTGGAATTTTCTGAATACCAATTCTGACTGCTGTCTTGTAATCTTCAAGAACAACTTTAGCAGTCTTGTTTTCGGTCAGGCAATTTTCAAACTGGGTTGTATTAATTGCTAGGTTATTTGCGTATTCGACTAATTCTTCTCTTGAAACTGGTTTTTCAGCAGCATACAGCAGTTTGCTATAATCATCGTAAACACCTTGGTTAGCAGCGCATTCAGCTGCAATGTCCATTTTAAAATCTATTTTTATGTTGTATGGATAATGGTTCCTGATTGTATTGACATTATCACCATAAATCATATCTATTCTTTCAAGGATTTCATTGGTCTTTTGACAATATTCACAGGAATATGAAGAATAGTAAAATATATTCAGTGTTTTGTTTATATTTGTTAGGTTTTTCTCCCCGATTGTTGAAGTTGTATCGTCAGGCTGAGGAGTTTTAAACATAAAGAAAAGTACAATAACTAAAAGAATTATTAATATTCCTGCTCCCCATTTTGGTCTTTTTTCTTCAGGAGCTTTATTGATTTTTTTGTTATTATTTGCAGAGCTCTTTTGTTTATCGGCATTATCAGTTTTTTTCTTTTTTGTTTCTTCTTTGGTTTTAGATTTATTTGTTTTTTCTTTTTGAGTTGTTTGTGGTTTTGTTTTTTCTTTTTGGGATTCTTTCTTCTTAGTCTTTTTTTCTTCTTTTTTATTATCTTTTTCTGTGTTAGTGTCACTAAGCGCTTCATCTATTATTTTTTTACTTTCTTCACTGTTTTTTTTTGCTTTTTCCAGAGGCTCTATTTTCTTTTCCAGATTCTCTTTTCCCCTTGTATATTCATCTTCTGAAATTATACCTAATTTGTATGATCTTTCAAGTTGTTCTAATTGATTTTTTAATCTCTTAAGGTCTGACATATTTGTTCTCCCCACATTCTATTTACTTTGGAGTAAACACAGATTTATTTAAATAATTTTCTATTGTTAAATAGTTAAAATATTTTACGAGGGGTTAGTTTTTTGTCTGTCTCGACTTAAATTAATCTAGAAATTGAAATGGCAGGCTTTTTCTTTTATTACCTTTTCACTTTCAATCATAAGGTAGTCATCTGTTGGGAAATTTTTACGTATCTGTTTTATTATATCAGAAGACTTCAATTCTTCAACAGTAATCATCACTTGATAATGCCCTAATAATTTTACAAGTGAAATGATATTCTTATGCATTCGCGCGTAGTTTACAAAACTATTGATAAATCCTACACCCTCATGAGAAAAATTGAATAGTACATGATACCTTTTAATATCAAATTTAGATGTATTGAGTACACATGAATATCCCTTTATTATTCCCTGGGATTCAAGTTTTCTTTTTATCTTTGAAACTGTTTTTTGGGAAATTCCAGTTTTGGATGCAATCCCTGTCATACTTATATCTGGGTTTTCTACAAGGGTGCTGACTATTGCTTTTTCGTTTATAGTCAATTCTACTGGTTCTCTGTCTCCACAGATTATAGTGTCTGAGTAATCTCCTTTTCTTACTAAATAATTCTTATTGAATCTATGTTTTACTATAACTGGGTAAATGAACCTCGCTCTTATATCTCCTTGGAATTTTTTAATTATTTCTGAATGTGATTTGTTAAATGCTGACATGTTTAATACTGAATATTCAACGAGTAAGTCAACACCAAGCTGATTTTCCTCGATATTTATAATAAAGTCAACTTTTGAAAGAAAATATTGGATTATTTCGCTTTTTTTCTGATATTGGAGATTAAGAAAATCAAAACCCACAACGATATTCATGAAGCCAAATCTTACAGGGTCGGCGATGGTTAAATAATCTTTGATGTAGTTTTTTTTCTTATATTGATTTATAAGATAAGAGCATGATTGTTGGCTACTCCCCAAATCTTTTGCTAGGTCTTTTGTTCTTCGCCGGCTGTTTTTTGAAAGGGAATAAATAAGTTTACTTATCTTTAGATTCATTTACTTGTAAAAAATGATATTTTATATAAATTTTTCCCAATTTAACAAAAAAAACAATAAAACATTTTTTATAAAACAAAAACTCCCATATATGTATGTTAGGCAAGTATAAGATCACTGATGAAACAAAAAATAGGGCTAAGGAATACTTAAAAGCTCTGATAGCAAACAAGGGAGTTACTTGCGAGAATGCAAATTCTAATATTTCCTTAGTGAGTGCTTATCTTGATGCTTATAATATAGAATATAAAACAGTTGAAAAAGAGAATCACAAAGCCTTATTAACTCCTAAAACTGGCATAGTTTTTAATTCTCATGTGGACGTGGTTCCAGGGAGGGAAAATGAATTTCATCCGTATGAAAGGAACAATAAACTCTTCGGTAGAGGCTCAGCTGATGCATTAGGCTGCGCTGTTTCTATGATTATTTGTGCCCAGGAACTTTCAAAATTAAATACGCCAGTAACACTAATGATTGTAAGTGACGAGGAAGTGGGTGGTTATTATGGAACAAAATATATTTTAGATAATGAGTTTGATAATACCTCACTTCAAAATATAAAGTATACTGTTGTCGGAGAGCCTACTGAAGAGTTCGGATTCAGCATAAGAGAAAAAGGAATACTCAGGCTGACTCTTGATGTTTTCGGAAAAAGAACCCATCCTGAAAAGGGTATTATTGATAATGCAATAGTGACTGCGTCGAACATAATAAATGAAGTAAATTCCTCTAGTTTATTACAAAAAAAAGATGAGCATTATGAAAAAATGCTTCATGTAAATCCCACTCTGATTAGTGGAGGGGTTGCGTCAAATATAATTCCAGACAAAGTGACTATTGAGTATGACATAAGATTTGCCTATGGGATAAGCAAAGATGATATATTGCAAATATTTGAGAATCTAAAGGGAAAATATAATTTTGATTACAATATTATTAAGTCAAGAAGTGCTTCTTATGTTAATACTGAGAACAAATATTATAAATTGCTTAATAATAAAGCAGGAAACCCTGAAAAAATTGTAACAAATGGTGCTTCAGATTATTCTTATTTTTTTGAAAAAAAGATTCCCGGTGTTGTATATGGGGTAAAGGGAAGCAATTGGCACAAAGAAGAGGAATATGTGGAACTAGATTCTATGTATTCTTATATTGAAAATTTGATTAATTTTGTATTGGAGGTTGATTGAAATGGGTTCTGATATTACAAATCAGCTAAAGCCTCTTGGTAAAGAAGAAAGGGAATACACTAAGGAAATGCTTAATAGGCATTATAACAAATTATTTCCTGATATTCTTTCTAATCTTAATGGCAAGAAACTGCATCCTAGATTTGGTATTGAGACAGAATATCATGGTGTTGATGAAGAGTTTATGCCAATCCCTTATGCAGGAAAAAAAGTTAAAGAAATCTATCCCGAAGTTGATGAAGATTGTGGTAATCATATGTTGGAACTTAACTCCTCACCAATTTCAGCGAATAAAGAAGGTCCAGTTCAGTGTCTTGAAGAAATGATTGAAAAAGAAAATAAGATGAGGGATGTGTATAAGGAACTTTTTTCCTCAAACCCACTGCCTATGGGTATACTTCCCACATTTGAAACTAATGAAGATTATGATAAATTTATACCTGACAGGAAACGTGCTCAATTAATTCATCCTTATATTATGGAATCAATGAAACCGGCGGATTTGCGTTTCTTTGAAAGAGGGAGCAATAAAGAAATTAATTTTGGAAAAGTCCCGGGTGGAGGATTTATGAATTCTCTTCATATAAGTGTTTCTGCAACAGATGACAGGCATTCTGTTCTTCTTTATAATATCGCAAATGCCCTTTCAGCGCCACTGATTGCGATAGCTGCAAATTCTCCTGTAGTAGATAGGAAAGTTACTACTTACGAAGATGCTCATCTTTTTGTTTACGAGCAAAATAGAGAGATTGCAGATGGTGTGCCAAGGGTAGGTAATTTTCCTGAATATCTTGATTCACTTAATGAATATTTTGCTAAGATGCTCAAATTTAACCCTATTTTTAAGTTTGATGAACATGACCCGGTAAGATCACTACACAATCATTTTTCTTGTACTTGGCCCTGGGTAAGAGCGCAGGTTGATAATTTTTACAGGGTAGAATTCAGGCCCACTCCCAAACAACCTACCTTAATAGAAGATATGGCAGTAAGTGGCTTTTTTTTGTACTCGTTGCTTGCTTATGAAGAAGAAATGGATCCTATCAGATATACGGATTCCAATATAAGTAGTTACTGCTCAAAAAAACTTTTTAATAGCAAGTATCTGATTGAGAACTCGCACAACGCAGCAATAAACGGCTTGGATGCAAAAATAAAATGGAATGATAAAAGGGTTCCAGTTGTTGACGTTTTAAATGAATTATATACCAAGGCTGTAAGTTACGCTAAAAGGAATGGTGTAGGTAAAGATAATCTTGAAATACTGGAAGTTATTGAGCAAAGGATAAAAAATAATGTAAATCCTTCAAGAAAATTTGTTTCAGAGATTGATAAATATGGGTTTGATGAGGCTCTCTCAAAATATTCTGAGCATACATCTAAAAAAGCATATAAGCCCTATGCCTTTTGAATAATAACCAAAAACATTTATATACGCTTTATTATTTCTGTTTCTTATGATAAAGGGGCAAGTTATTGGCGGGGATTTTGCAAAGATTATTGCAAGGCAAAAAAAAGATGCAAACATTGAGCTTGGTGAATTGCTTGTAGCAGATAATGCTGATGAAAGCGTATTATTTCAGGTGGTTGACTTGGGTTTTGGAAGTCAACTTTCAAAACAAAATCTTGAATTTATCTCTGGCATGTTTCTTGAAGATAATACAGACCTCGACTTTATGGAACCTGAAATCAGAAATTATAAAATGGCAATTCTTAAAAGCATACTCCAGCTAAAAAATACTGGAGCGGTTTCAAGCAAGTCTTTACCTGATTTTTTTTCAACAGTTAATCAAATCCAAGAAGAAGATATGCGTTTTCTTACCAAACCAGAGAATTCACTAAACTTCGGTAATCTGCGCTCAGGCTCTAAGGTTCTTGATATACCAATTTATCTGGATGGTAAAAAGATTCTTCCTGAACATATTCTTTTAGCGGCAACCACTGGCAGGGGAAAAAGCAATCTGACTAAGTGTGTGTTATGGGATAGTGTTGATAAGGATTATTGTGGTACCCTTGTTCTGGATCCTCATGATGAGTATTATGGAATAAATGATATTGGTCTTAAAGATCATCCCGTTGCTTCTAAGGTTACTTATTATACACCTAAACATCCTCCAGCAGGTTGCCGGACACTTAAGATGAACTTAGGTTTTCTTAAACCTAAACATTTTGACGGAACAAATACCTGGTCTGATGCGCAAAGGGATGCTTTATATGCCTATTACAAAAAATACAAGAATGATTGGATTGAGGCTATTATTCTTGAAAAACCTCTTGACCAGAGGTTTAATGAAGCCACTTTAGGTGTTGTAAAAAGAAAAATTATGTATTTACTTGATTTAGAATTCAACAATAATTATCTTATCTGCAATGGAATCTTTGATCTTAAGGCAGGTAAATCAACCATTAATGATATAAAAGAAGAACTTGACCAGGGCCAGACTGTAATAATTGATACTTCTGGATTTTCAGGAAGTTCTGAGATACTTATTGGCAGTATAATCTTAAATGAAGTTCTTAATAGTAATAAAAGGGCAAAGTCTAAAGGGGAACTTGAGAAAAAGCCAGTAATTAATGTGGTTATTGAGGAAGCGCCAAGGGTTCTTGGTAAAGAGGTTCTTGAGCAGGGTCCTAATGTATTTTCAACTATTGCAAGAGAGGGTAGGAAATTTAAGGTGGGTTTGTTTGCTATAACACAATTACCAAGCCTTATACCCCGGCAAATTCTTGCTAATATGAACACAAAAATAATCATGGGTATAGAGATGAATCCAGAAAGACAGGCGATAATTGAAAGTGCCAGTCAAGACCTTAGTGATGATAGCAGGAACATAGCGAGCCTGGATAAGGGTGAAGCAATTATTTCAAGTAATTTCAGTAAATTTGCAATGCCTGTTAAGATTCCACTATTCAATGAGCTTATCTCTAAAACCAAAGAGAATATCTCAAAAGAAAAAAAGGATTTTACAGGTGTGAAGTTAGTATGAAATTTGCTCATTTAGCTGATTGCCATATAGGGAGTTGGCGTGATCCTAAAATGCTTGATATTTCAACAGAAGCATTTGAAAACGCGGTTAATATATGTATTGAAAGGGACGTTGATTTTGTTTTGATTTCTGGTGATCTATTCAATACAGCTCTTCCCGGGATTGAAAGGCTCAAGAATGTAGTTATAAAGCTAAAAGAGTTAAAAGATTGCGGTATAAATATATATATTATTCAGGGGAGTCATGACTTTTCTCCTTCTGGAAAAACAATGATTGATGTTTTAGAGGGCGCAGGCCTTGTAGAAAATGTTGTCAAAGGCAGAGTGCATGAGGATAAGCTTAGGTTAGAGTTTACTATTGAACCAAAAAACGGGATTAAGATTACAGGAATGCTTGGCAAAAAAGGCATGCTTGAAAAAAATTATTATGAAGATCTTGATAGAGAATATTTGGAAAAGGAAAATGGCTTCAAAATATTTATGTTTCATACAGCTCTTACAGAACTAAAGTCACAAGAATTGAGTAAAATGGAATCTTCTCCGCTTTCACTTCTCCCGAAAGGTTTTGATTATTATGCAGGAGGGCATGTCCATGAAGTTATTAACGAAGATGTAAAAGACTATGGGAAAATTATCTACCCTGGTCCAACATTTCCTAATAATTTCAGGGAAGTTGAAAAATTAAAAAACGGTGGATTAATTATTTTTGATGAGGGTAATGTTGAATATATTCCTATAAAATTATTTGATGTTTTTGTAATAAGTATTGATTGCAAAAATAAAAGCGCTGAAGAGATAAATTTGGAACTTATGCAATATGCAAAGAGTGATGTTAAGGATAAAATAGTTACTATAAGGTTATATGGGAAAATCTCTAGTGGCAGGATTAATGATATTGGTTTGGGAGAGGTAATTAACGCATTTTATGATAATGGAGCATATTTTGTTATGAAAAATTCATCAGGGCTTACCACTACTGATTTTGAGGAGATCAAGGTAAAGGATCAATCTGTTGATGACCTTGAAGAAAGCCTTATTAAAGAACATATAGGCCAGACTGATTTGAACGGAATTGATTTAGATGAAGAGATTTTTACTAAAAAGCTTATGAATGCTTTTATGGACGAAGAAAGAGAAGGCGAAAGAAAAATTGACTTTGAAGAAAGAATAAAAAATGATATCGATCAAGTCTTTAAGCAACTAAGCCATGATAAATTAAGTGTCTCAGAAAGATAATTCTAAAATACCTAGTTCAGGTTAATATTTTAGTATATTATCCTTTGTAATGATAATTTTTAGTAAGATATTTGAAAATTATTGGTGAAATAATAGTTGTAACAAATGTCATTAATATAACTGATGAATATATCTCATTAGGAACTAAACCTGCTTTGTAGGCCATTTGTATAGCAATAAGTTCAACAGCACCCCTTGCGTTCATACCCCATCCAATTATAATTCCTTGCTTAATACCTTGCTTGTCTATTAGGCTGGCAATAATCGGGCCCAAAAGTTTCCCAGCTGTGCCAACTACAGTTATTGCTCCTGCAAGAATGAAAAAATCTGTTGACTTAGTAAGTAAAGAGAAAATATTGGCCTGATAGGCCATCCATATAAAAAAAATTGGCTCAAGAAAACCGAAAGTTATTGTTTTAATTATATGTAACATGTCGCTTTCTTCCTTCTCTTTATGCTCTTTAACAAGCGTTTGCTTAACAACTACTCCTGCAATTAATGCTCCTATAAC
>JBNJGV010000040.1:0-6481 GCA_051819785.1 Nanobdellota archaeon
ATTAAAAAAATAAAAAAAAAGAAAGCCAAATTAAAACATTATTGTTTGTGGCTTTTCATCTTTTTCAGCATCGAAATCAGTCAGTAATGCTTCTGTTGTCAGAATCATCGATGAGATTGACGCTGCATTCTGCACTTCGGACCTTATAACTTTGGTTGGATCAATGACTCCTGCCTTGAAAAGGTCTTCATAAACTCCTTTTCTTGCATTATATCCGTAGTGCTCTTCGTTGCTATCTTTTATTTTCGCCACAATTTCAGCGCTTTCAGAGCCGGCGTTTGTTGCGATTTGTCTTAGTGGCTCGGATAAGGCTTTCTTAAGGATATTTTTTCCGATTTCCTGGTCCTCTTTAAGTTTAAGCTCATCTAAAACCTTTATTGCCTTGAAAAGAGCAATTCCGCCACCTACAACAACACCTTCTTCGACAGCAGCTTTAGTAGCGTTTAGGGCGTCTTCAATTCTCATCTTCTTTTCTTTCATTTCTGTCTCTGTAGCAGCGCCTACTTTAACAACGCCTACACCGCCGCCGAGTTTAGCAAGCCTTTCTTTAAGCTCTTTTTTCTTGTAGTCCATATCAGCTTTTTCAACTTGAGCTTCAATCTGTTTCATCCTTTTATCAAGGCTCGATTTATCTCCTTTTCCTTCGACAATTGTGGTTTTTTCTTTATCAACTGTAACCTTCCGCGCGCTTCCCAACATGTCTTCGGTAAAATTCTCAAGTTTCATGCCTTTATCTTCTGATACCACTTGTCCTCCGGTAAGAACAGCAATATCTTCAAGCATTTCTTTTTGCTCTTCACCAAAGCTAGGTGCCTTTACAGCGCATGCTTTTACAGCGCCCCTCATTATGTTAAGAATAAGCGCTGCCTGAGCTTCGCCTTCAACTTCTTCAGCTATTATGAATAGTGGTTTTCCTTCATTTGCTACCTTCTCCAAAACAGGCACGAGCTGCTTCATGCTGCTAAGCTTTTTATCAGTAATCAATATATAAGGGTCTTCAAGCTCACTAGTCATTTGTTGTTCGTCTGTAGCCATGTATGGTGAAACAAATCCCCTGTCAAACTGCATACCTTCAACAACTTCAAGGCTTGATTCAATGCTTTTTGCTTCTTCTACGGTAATTACTCCGTCATTTCCTACCTTTTCCATTGCATCTGCAATCTGTTTGCCGATTACTTCATCGTTGTTCGCAGAGATTGTAGCTACCTGTTCAATCATTGCTCTGTCTTTTACTTTAACACTTTTATTTTTCAATTCTTCAACAATCTTTTCAGTAGCTTTTTCTATTCCCTTTTTTACTTCAATAGGATTTGCTCCAGAGGTAATATTTTTCAAGCCCTCGTGAATTATCGCTTGCGCCAAGACTGTAGCAGTGGTTGTACCATCTCCTGCATTATCCTGAGTCTTTGAAGAGACTTCTTTTACAAGCTTTGCACCCATATTTTCAAACTTATCATGCAGTTCAATCTCTTTTGCTATAGTTACTCCATCATTGGTCACTGTTGGACTGCCTGAGTTATCAAGAACTACATTTCTTCCCTTTGGTCCAAGGGTAATCTTTAAAGTATCTGCCACCTTGTCGATTCCTGCAAGCAAAGCTTTCCTTGCATTCTCGTCAAACATTAATTTTTTTGCTCCCATTATCTATCACCTCTCTACTCAATCTTTGCTAAAATATCTTTGAAATCAAGGATAATATACTTTTCTCCTTCTACTTCAAATTCGTCTGAACTATATCCTCCATAAAGGACTGTGTCGCCTTTTTCTACAGGAAGTTCCTTGCCGTCAGATTTTTTTCCTACAGCTACAACTTCTGCCTTTTTGTTGTTCTCTTTTGCAGATTCAGGTATAAATATACCTCCCTTTGTTTTTTCTTCTTGTTCTTCTTTAACAGGTTTTATCAAAACCCTTTCTCCAAGTGGTGTGATTTTCATTTATCACTCACCTCCATATCTTTTTTTTCTCTTTTTTTTATTTCAACAAGAGCATCATCAAAGTTCTTTTTGGTTACTGTAACATCTTCGCTTTTTTTGGCTGTGCTTTCTCTTATTGCGTTAAGACCTGCTTCCCGGCAAAGGCTTTCTATCTCTGCGCCTGTCCAATTTTCGGTCTTTTTTATGTATTCATCAAGCTCAAGGTCTTTTTGCAGAGGCATCTTACTGGTATGGATATCGAATATCTGCTCTCTTGCTTTTCTATTTGGAAGACCAATTTCAACTTTAAGCTCAATCCTTCCCGGCCTGAGTAATGATGGGTCTATCAAGTCTTCTCTGTTTGTTGCTGCTATGACTGTAACTTTCTGGAGATCTTCAATACCATCAAGCTCAGTAAGGAGTTGGTTTACAATCCTCTCAGTAGAATCTGTAAGACTCTGTCCCCTCACCTTTGAAATACTATCAAATTCATCAAAGAAAATGACTGTAGGAGCAACTTGCCTCGCTTTTTTAAATATTTCCCTGAGCTTCTTTTCTGATTCTCCTACCCATTTGCTTACTAGCTCCGGACCCTTAACTGCAATAAAGTTAGCATCAGCTTCGTTAGCTACTGCTTTTGCCAGAAGGGTTTTACCGGTTCCGGGTTTTCCGTGAAGCAGTATACCTTTTGGTGGGTTAATTCCTGCTTTTCTGAAAATTTCAGGGTTTTTCAATGGCATCTCAATTGATTCAGTCAATTGCCTTTTTGCCTCTTCAAGCCCGCCTATATCTTTCCATTGAGTTTTAGGTTTATTGATCAAAACTTCTCTCATTGCAGAAGGTTCCACCTCTTTAAGGGCTTGGTGAAAATGCTCAAGCTTTACTTGCATCTTTTCCAATACATTGGTTGGAACCTTATCATATTGCTTTAGGCTGGGGATGTATGGCTTTAATGATTTAAGGGCTGCTTCTTTACACAGCACTTCTAAGTCAGCTCCTGTGAAACCAAGGGTTTTGGCTGCAATTTTTTCAAGCTTTGCATCTTCTGCTAGCGGCATACCTCTTGTGTGGATTTGCAGGATTTCTTTTCTTCCCTCTTCATCAGGTGGAAGTATCTTTAATTCCCTGTCAAACCTTCCTGGTCTTCTTAGTGCCTCATCTATGTCATCAGGCCTGTTAGTTGTAGCTATAACAACAACCTTGCCCCTTGATTTTAATCCATCAAGTACTGTCAATAGCTGTGAGACAACTCTTTTTTCAGCTTGATCGGCGCCTTCTCCACGTTTTGGAGCAATGCTGTCAATTTCATCAATAAATACTACTGACGGGGCATTTTTTTCTGCCTGTTCAAAAACCTCTCTTAATTGTTTTTCTGATTCACCGTAGTATTTACTCATTATTTCGGGCCCCGCAATTGTGAAAAATTCAGATTCGGTTTCTGATGCCACTGCTTTTGCCAAAAGGGTTTTACCAGTTCCAGGTGGACCGGTCATAAGAACACCTTTTGGCGCTCCAATACCTAATCTTTCAAAAACTTCCGGGTGTTTCATGGGAAGTTCAACCATTTCTCTGATTTTGTCAACTTCATCATGCAATCCACCGATGTCTTCATAGCTTACTTCCGGAAGCTGCATGCTTTCGGGTTTTACTGTTTTGTCAGCTACTATCAATTTTGTGGTGGCCATCACTTTAACTGGCTTATTAGGTGTAACCTTTGTCACAACATAATGCAGTTGTGTTCCCATGACATCAATTGAGATTCTTTGCCCCTTAAGAAGTGGCTTATCAATTAGTTTTTGCTTAAAAAACTCAGTTGGGTCATCTGAGAATTTTACTTCTTCTACTGGAGAAATTGTTATGCTCTCTGCGCCGACAGCTTCTATTTTTTTAATCTCAACTTTCTCCCCAAGGCTTGTTTTTGCATTGTTTCTAAGATTTCCATCAATACGGATTATATTCAGCCCATCGTCTTCAGGCCTTGCTCTCCATACTGATGCTATTGTTTTGCTTTTGCCTCTTATCTGGATTATATCTCCTGAATCAATATTATGTTTATCCATTGCTTCTGAAGATATACGGGCAATGTTTCTTCCTACATCCATCTGGACTGCTTCAGCAGCAGTCAATTCGATTGTTTTTTTTTCGGTCATAATGATCCCTCCGTGATTTTAGTGAAGTTATGATTATAATTCAATTTTAAGTGGTTATATTAAAATAAAAAAAGAAAAAATCACTGAACCTCGATTTGTTTCTTTTTTTCCTTTTGCTCTTGGCTTTTAGGAATTCTTACTTCAAGCACACCGTTTTTGTAGGTTGCGTCTATTTTATCTTTCTCTGCATAGGCAGGCAAGGGGAAATACCTATAGTAACCTGTCTGTTTTCTTTCTAGGCTGTAGTATCCTCTTTTTTTGTCCTCATCTTTTTTTTCGTCCTTTTTTTCAACCTTCACTTCTATGCCGTCGTCTGTTGCGTTGACTTGAATATCTTTTTTGTCAATTCCGGGCATCTCTATGGTTGAAACTATTTCATTGTCAGTTTCGAACATATCTGCTACTGGCTCAGTGTAGTCTGCCAAGGCAGGCACCTGCTCTGATGCGCTTCTTCCAAGCATGGGGCTCGAGCTAGTTCTGCCAAAAAAGTTGTCAAACATCGAGTCCATTTCTTTTTGCATTCTTGCAAGCTCTTTGAATATTGGGTCTCTACCAAACATTTTTACCACCTCCTTCAACTTAACATTTGTTTTGTTGATTTAAGGTAAACATATGGAAACAGAACTTATATTTAAATTTTGCGGATTTTTTGTGTTTTTTGATTCAGAAACAAAATTTTTCCCTTAACAATTTATCAGCACATTTAATTATCACTCAAGATACATATCTTTACAGACAAAGTCTTTTAGTTTGTTAGAGGGCATGTATAGGTGAGAAAAGCTTCTGAGCTTTGCTCTTTCATTGCAGAGTAAATCAAGAGTTAGTTTGTCAGCAGGCTTTCTTTGATTGGAATCTTCTTGCTCTTGTTGGATAAACAAATTATACTTGGCTTTGTCCAGAAAGTAAACTGTTTCTTCAGACGGGAGAGGTGAAAGATTATTCTCTGCGTTAGCTGGGTTTCTTGCGTCAATGCCTTGTCTTGCAAGTATTTCAAGGCTCACCATACTTGCATGTATATCAAAAGTTGGTATTACATAGGTTTTTGAGCCTCTTCTTTCCTGAAAATTTCTTAAGTTCAGCGAATGAGGGCAGTCGCAAAATGTGACTGTATTAAAGTATTCAAGAATATCATTCGACTCATTAGTTGGCAAAAAGTGTGTCTCAAGAGTATTGTGGGTTATTTTTCCATCTTGAGTTGGGATTCTTTTAGGGACTTTAAACTTGTTCGTGCCGTGGTATAGTCTCTCTGGGTCAAGTTCACTTTCCTTATTGCCGAGGATGAGATAAACCTCTTGTGAATTATCACCAAATATCTTTCGTTTTCTTACATTCACAAAGTGCTCGGCTGCTTCTACAGGATTGTATTGATGAAGCCTTAGTTCTGAGCCGTTAGGGTTTTTTATTGTAAATGTTCTTATTTCTCTATTTGCGTATTTTTCTGATTTAAGGGTGTGGTTAATGCTTGTCTTCAGAGCCTTTGAAAAAGAAAAATCAAACTCTCTTAATAGCTCTCTTACCTTATTGGTTACACGCCTCGCTTTTGGCAATGATTCAGGCAGATGTTCATAAAAACCCTTTGCCTTGGCAAAATCCATAATTACATCCGGGCCATTTAACACTAGCTTGTTTTGCCATGGAATATGCTTAAGGTAATTTGCCATTTTTTTATCAAATCCTGGCTTTTGGTATGAGATTACTTTTCGTTGATCTGTAAGCTCGAGTAATTCAGCAAGCCCTTTTTTATTGCCGGAATACTCTATTATTACGCCCTCATTTTTTAGATTGTTATAATTAATATTTCTCCAGTTAGTGCTGTTGTAGGAAACTTTATTCAGCAATTGATTGAATTTTTCGTCATTTGCTCCATCATATGCATCATATGCATCATGGTGTCTTGAAAATAAATCTGAGAGTATATCAATTTCATAATTATCTATTCTCAAGTATTTTTTTAGAAGTCTTTTATAACGTTTCCTTTGTCCTTCTGGGTATTTGCCTTTAATGCCTTCTACAAGCGAAAGCCTTAGCATCTCATTTGGTTGTAGAGGCGTAAATGAGTCAGTATAGTTTTTATACGATTTAGAGCGCATATTGATAAGAGGAAATCAATCCATGATTATTAATTTATTGGAAATATTATTTTTTGTGCATTGGAGAGAGTTTTTAGAAAAAAAGTTCTAAAAAGAGTTTTTTGCTTTGAAACTCGCGAATGTAAATAGTTTTTACTGGTTTTTAGTAGCTTTTTTCTAAAAGTTGAGTTGTTTTCTTTGCATTCATGATAAAAAACAGTAAGATTTAAAAAAAGCTTATTTTTCCTAGTGTTAGATACTTGTCAGGAGGTATATAAATGGCGGATAAAAAATTTTTATGTTCATCATGCAAAAAGGATATTACAAATGATGTGGGCTCTACAAGGTT
>JBNJGV010000040.1:6581-11447 GCA_051819785.1 Nanobdellota archaeon
AAATAAAGAACAGGTATATATAATGAACTTTCCTTTAATATTTAGCCAACTGAAAAAAGCAGACGAAAAATTGGATTTACTAAGCAAGAAAATCTCCTTTTATGCTATTAATCCTATAAATCTTGACGAAGAAAAAGAAAAATTTTTTTCCAGCGAAGAATATAATCCTCAGTTTAAATATGCAGTATATCATGAGGATTTTACAAAATTAAGAGAAGAACTCAACAACATAGAGATTGATGAGAGCAATGTAGGCCTGATTCTCAGAGATATAAGGGATAATTATATTGCAAAAACATATATGCTTGAATACAGGGGAGATAGTGAATTGTTTACTAAATATTGCAAGATAATCTATGGTGAACCAAATTCTGATTTGGTTAAAAGAGCAGCTGACTTTATGGATATTCAGCCTGTAAAAGAAGAAGGTATTTATTCTTCAAAAGAAGTTGTAAGAAAATTTAGATTGGCATTTTTTAAATATGGATTTCCATGGAAAGTTAAGGAAAAAAGTATGGTTTCAAATGCAGCTGTGAATGTGAGCAAAAAGGAAATTCTTGTTAAAAAAAACGTTAAATTTTCAAAAAATTTCTTGAAAAGATTGATTGTGCATGAAGTAGGAACTCATGTGGCCAGAGCTGATAATGGTGAAAAGCAACCCTTCCTTTTTTTTAAGAGGGGAATTCCTGGTTATTTAATGGTTGAAGAGGGCTTAGCTGTTTTGAACGAGGAGATGAATAATTGTTCTAATGAGTATATTCTTAAAGTATATGCAGGCAGAGTATTGGCGATTGATTTTGCTCTAAAATACTCCTTCAGGGAGACTTTTAATGAGTTGTGCAAGCATTTTAATAAAAAAACAGCCTTCAGATTGACTACAAGGGCTAAACGGGGTTTATCTGATACAAGCATGCCAGGGGCCTGCACAAAAGATATCAATTATTTGAAGGGATACTTAGCATTAAAAGATTATATAAAACATGGAGGTAATCTAAGCAAGCTTTATTATGGCAAGATTGGGCTGCAGCATATTGAACTTCTTGATAATATTCCTGGTCTTATTAACCCCGCATTTCTTCCGGCATTCAGGCATATTAATTATCTAGTGCATCATTTTTCCTCATTGATGAAAACACTTATATTATTCCCATTAACGCCTCTCAGGACAATTAATTCTAACCTGTATAGAAAAATTATAAAGAACGATTAAAGAGTCATTCCTCCGAAGACACTAGTTACTATTGCTGATACAATTAGATATATTAGCTGTGAACTAATTACATAAATCGGAATATATTTTATGCCGCCCTTTATATTTCCTTTCTCAATTATTGAAACTATCATAGAGGAAAAAAGAGCAATTATACCTAAAGATACATGTGAGAACATATCAAATATCTCTTTAGGAAGGTTTATTTCTTTGATTCCAGAACCAAAAGAAAGGCTGCTGCTTCCTCCTCCACCTGAACCTAGTGAAGTTGCAAGTACATTCACAACTTCTTTTATTATCTGGAACAATCCCTTAGAAAGAGCAAATAAACATGGTGCTATGACCATTACAACAATTGAAATGAAAATAACATAGCCTAAAACTGAGGATGAAATTTCTTCTTTAAGCTCTCTGGACTTTTCAAAATTTTCAACAATTTTATCTATAACTCCAGTTATTGAACCACCCTCTTGTAATTCACTTATTAATAAATCCATAGAACGCTTCAGCATTGGGGAGTCGTATTTATCAGAAAATTCGTTAAGCGCTTCTTCCATATCATGGCCAGTCATTACTTTTTTTGCAGCTATACCTATTTCGGTTGCAAGTATTCCAAATTCAGGTTTTATAGACATCCACATAGCTTTATCAAATGGTAAGCCCCCCTTTAGGTTTGATGACATTACTTCAAAAAAGTGGGGAAGGACTTCTTCTAATTTTTTAGTTCTTTGATAAATCTTTATATCTAACGCAAAGTAAATAGCAATTACTACTATGCCTACTATTAAACAAGTTATGATAAATATAGAAATAAATGCTATAATTCCTGATAAATATACAGGAACTTGTTCAAGCTTTGGGAAAATTAAAGTAAGATAGATAAAAAGAGCTATGCCAAAGCACAAGAAAAACATAAGCCCAAAAAATGAATATGGTTCTTTATTTATGCCTGCCTTTAATAAATATTTTCTTATGTGAGGGCGTAATCCTCTAGGTAAAAAGGCTTTTCCAAATTTATAAATAAAAGGGATTTTCATTAGACATGCACCGCTTTTCTTGAGCTTTTAAAAATTGTTATAAACATAAATTGAATGATAAAAAGGAAAATCCATATTCCATAAAATAGTGTCTGTGCACTGTTTTGGTCACTTAGCATTCCCATAAGCGATCCTATCACAGTTATTATTGCTGAGCCCAGTGATGGTAAAACTATAGCAATAATCATATAAAATAGTGATAATGAGTTTAGTTTTTTACTATATCTTTTTATGTCATTTAGTTGGTCTTTTCCAATTTCATCTAACTTTTTGTCAAGAGCATAAGTAACGTCAACTCCTACTTTTAGCGAGTTATTTATCTGGAAAAGTATTTTTTTGAACTTAGCAGAAGGGCTGTATTTCATAGCATTTTCAAGTGCTTTTTCAATGGAACTTCCCATATTAATATCATCAACTATTTCTTTGAAATATTTTCCAGCAATCCCATAACCTTTTGATGCTTCTATAAGACAGTTTAGCAGTGGTTTACCTGAATATAGTTTTACAAGTAAAAACCTGCCGGCAAACAAAACTTCCTTATCCAGCTCTCTTTGTCTTTTTCTGATTTCTGTTATTGGTGATTTTATCACCACAAAAAAAGATAAGATTGTTGAGGCTACTAATATAGGAAGGAGCAATAACAGGTTAATTTTAAGGAGGCTAAATATAAAAAAAAAGAATATAGCTATACCTATGCCTATGAAAAATCCCCCATTTAAGGCTTTTTTCACAAAAAATTCAGGGGTATCTTTGATATGAGCCATCCTCAATTCTGTAGGTAGATTTGGAAATTGTTTTGTTGTGGCTCTTATTATATCAACTATCATTACCACCTTGGGTTTTTATTCATCAATCTCAAGACGACCCCTGTAGAACTTTGAAAAAATCAGGCCGAGTCTATTGAGCGATTGAATATTGTTTTTGACTAGCCAGTCGATTATCTTTTTACGTTTATTAATCTCTTCTTCAAATTTATCAACGGGTATCCCTGCATATAACTCAAGAAGCTTATTAATCACTTTAAAGTCTCCTACTTTTTTGACTTCATTATTTACAATATCAAAGCGATATACAATGTTTGTATTGCCTTCTGAATCAACTTCTGCAAATTCAAACATTCTTCTTGTATTATCTCTCCTGTTCCTGTTTTGGACCAGTATTACATTCAAAGCTCCTAAAAGATTTTTTGGAAGAGCAATAGGCGGATTGCTTAATCTGCTTATAACTTCTTCAGCACTATTTGCGTGAAATGTGCCATATACACTATGCCCAGTATGCATTGCCTCGAAGAGAACTTCTGCTTCTTCTTTTCTTCTAATTTCACCCATTATTATCCTGTCAGGCCTCATTCTTAATGAATTAACAACTAAGTCAAGCATATCTACACCACCCTTCCCTTCAGGGTTTGATGACCTGGTTGCTAAAGGAACCCAATGAAGCTGAGGTGGGAGTTGTAGCTCTCTTGTGTCCTCAATTGAAATTATTCTTTGGTTTGCAGGGATAAACCCTGAAACTGAGTTAAGCATAGAAGTTTTACCTGAACCTGTCCCACCTGAAATAATAATTGAAAGCTCAAACTCAATACATAACCACAAAAGTGCAGCCGTGTAATTATCAATTGTATTATTATTAATCATCCGTGTCATATTCCAGGGAACAGAAGAAAATTTTCGTATAGTTAGAGTGTTTCCCTTCGTGGATATAGGAGAAAATGTTGCATTTACTCTGTCACCTGTCAAAAGGTGAGCGTCCAAAAGTGGATTAAGGTTTGTTATTTCTTTGGATACATCCCTTGCAATCATTGTTGAAAAATGTCTTATTCTTCCTTCGGTTGGTATAATAATGTTGGTCTTCATCCATCCATGATTTCTTTGATATATCCATACTGGCTCTCTTGCATTGTTTACAACAATCTCTTCAACCATATTGTCTTTAAGCAGAATCTCAAGATAACCCAACCCCAGGTTCTGTTCAATAACATAATTCATAAGCATTTCATGGGTTTTTTCATCAGCATTAGGGAAGTATTTAGCTAAGAGCATCATTATCTCTTTTCTAAATTCTTTTTTTAGTTGTTCAATTCCGCCTCCTTCAGAAATTTCGATTGCTCCTATGCCTACTTGTGAAATAAATTCCTCTCTTATTTTTTCAAGTATGACCTTGGTAGTCTTAGTCATATTTGTTATATTTACTTCATAAATAGGAACCGGGTCAACAGCTCTGAAGAATATATTTACATCTATTAAAGTGTTATTGACATTAAGCTTATACGAATCAAGCCATTCGTCAGCCACATCTTTTTCTTTAATCTCTCCTGTCTCTTTTGGCGTATCTTGCTCTAGTTCTTCAGGCATCTAATAACTAACCCCCACCTGTGTTTTTTATTCAAGGGAAATATGATGTTTCCCAGAGTTTTTATTTTTATTATCGGCCCTTTCGTTTTCGGATGGAGCTGGTGGAGTATCAGGTTTTTTGTCATCATTTACAAGTTTACTGAAAAAACCATCCATCTTTTTTTCTCCTTCTTCTCCTTTTGCTTCTTGCTGCTGAGCTCTTTGGTACTGATTATTTTGCGGATTTACATTGTTATTATTGCTTTGTTGTATGTTCTGCTTTGGC
>JBNJGV010000041.1:0-11013 GCA_051819785.1 Nanobdellota archaeon
TTTAATGAAAAAGTATGGGCAAAAATAAAGTGCTTGCAAAATGGTGAAGTCACAACATATAAAGAAATTGCAAAAGCCTTAAACACAAAGGCTTACAGGCCCTACATTTTCCGCTGTAGCTTCGGAGGTGGGTTGGCGCATGAAAGCGCCAAGCCCACTTAATGACAAAATTATTGTTTTTAAATCGAATGGTAGTTTTAATAAAAAATGAGTTTTAATGAAAAAGTATGGGCAAAAATAAAGTGCTTGCAAAATGGTGAAGTCACAACATATAAAGAAATTGCAAAAGCCTTAAACACAAAGGCTTACAGGGCTGTAGGAAACGCGCTCAACAAAAACCCTTACTGGCCGGAAGTGCCATGCCACAGAGTTATAAGAGCTGATGGGGCCCTGGGTGGTTTTGCTAGAGGAAAGAAAGAAAAATTAGCGCTTCTTGAAAAAGAAGGAGTTTATTTTGAGAGTGGAGTAATTAAAAACAGCTCAAAAATAGTCCCCTGGAACTGGTTGAGTAGGAACAAAAACCTTGCTCTCAGGTCTTAAATAAGTCCCATCCATAGTATGCATATTAGCAAGAGACAAATAATCTTTCCATCCAATCCCCTTATCTTTTGCCTCTGTTAACCAAACATTATACAAAGTATTGTTGTCACCCAATTCTTTTTCCTGAAAAATTTTAGAAAAAAGCGGCTGCTTGCTTATACTAATATTAGAAAATTTCCCCTGCATTATATTTTCTCTGAAAACAACAAGAGCATTAATTTTTTCAATATAGTTTTCTGTCTCTTTGGGAATAACTTCTTTAAATTCATTATAATTAATTTCAAAATTATCAACCGTTTCTGAATTTTTCAGCCCTACTATCATTGATTTGTCTGATGAATATCTAAATAATTCAGAAGAATCGCCTCCCTTTTTCTCAACAAGTCTGGCAAGCCCATCCATAACATTTCCATAGCCATAATTGTAAACTGCCAAATCTAGCGAAAGCTCAGTGGTCAGTTTTGGAAGAACACTTTCAAGAGAATACCTGTCATAATGGTCAACAGCAGCACTAATACCCTTAATAGGGTGGTAAGATTCATCAACAGCCTTATTTACCTTAAGCTTGTTTTCCGTCTTAGCCAGGCTCATAAGTTGCCCATAACCTGTAGCGCCTTTTCTTGAAGCGGGAATCTTTTCTTTATCAAGTAAATATGGACCCACTTCTTGTACTAAAATAGCATAGTCCTTGCTATTTTCTAAAAGATTATCAAACTTGCTAAGCTTGGTAAACATCTCAGGATATTTTTTAATTACCCACTCTGATGAAAGAATATCACTAAGCCTGTCCCTTGTTGCTCCCTTAAGAAAATTATCAAGCCCGCTTATTGATGAATAATCTACACTTCCAAGAGCAGTTTTAATTGAATTTTCAGAATAAGGGTCTAAATGCATACTTTTTTCCCCATACAATCCATAAACTGAATCACTTGAATATTCTTTATCAACTATTTTTTGTCTAATCCTGAAATTATTTTGCTGCGGAATATCAACCTTTTTTTCAAGTTTAGGTTGTGGGTTTTTCTCAGGATAATCTGAAAAGTAAGAAAAAGTAGATAGTCCTAAAGCAGCCGCTCCACATACAACCCCTAAAGTAAATAATTTGCCCTTTCTGCTTTTTTTGTATTTATTGGGTTTTGAAACATCTCTTATAAAATTATACATATTAAATGCTCCTTAAAAAATTGTTTTTAAAAATCAAAATGGAATTAAAACCTACTTGCTTATTTATCATAATTTTTAAAGCTAGCGAGCTTTACTGTCTCATCCTTATAAACTTTTGACCAGCCTTCTCCGCCATTAAGTATTTTCATAGCTTCTCTTTCAAGAGCGTACGGATGCCTGCCGTACTTATTTTCAAAGGTTGCCCAGATACTCTTTTCAACATTTTCTTTTTCAATATCAAGGCACTTTTCATTTTTCATGGGCCAGTCATACCCATAAGTGCTAAGGCCCCTACTATGAATTACTGGATTTTTGTTATTATCATAGGTCAATTCAGGCGGGGTAATTTCAGTGTGCTTAACCCCATGCGCTAGTGCCAAACCCGCTACAACCGCTCCTAACCCAAAATAAAATTGTTTTTTAGATGTCATGTGCTAATAAAATAAACAGGTAATATTTAAATGTTTTTAATTTTATTTACTTTGAAGTGACAAAAAAAGAGTTGAAAAGATAATTATTTATGTAATCCAGTAGCTAATAGATAATCATTACTGTCAAGAACTATATAATTAGCATGCCTACTTGCAAAGAAATCTACATTTTCAAAGTATTCCGGATTAAAGCAATCAACTGAGCGGTTTAAAACTTCAATCATTTGTCCTATTTTAAAGTCGTGCTCTACCCTGAACTCTTTATAAGTTGAAAAAGAGCTCTCTGAAGAAACATTAACAGGCATATTCAAATCCACAATTGTTATCCTTTCTTCAATAAGAACATTTGATTCAGGAGTGCCAAAGCTTAAATTCTCTCCAGGAGAGTTATAACCCCTGGCGCAACGAATAATTTTTTTATCAATATAATCTTCTACTTGCTTTTCAAATAAGCTATGATTGATCTTTCCTTTTTTCATTGCAAAACCATTTACATTTGTCTCAGGGTTAATTACTCCACCCCTTGCTCCTGCAAGCCTTAGGCCGCTAGCAGAAACCTGGTCAAGGCAATTAAGGACATAATATTCAAGACCATCTTCGCCTTGAGCATGTGAAATCCTGATATCTGAAAAAGCCGCAACAATACCTATTACAAGCAAAATAACAATACCTATCAAAAGGAACAAACTAACTTGCCCTTTACCATGTTTGTATGTTTTTAACATAATTGCGTAATTCCTCCATATTGCCGGGCCCGTAGATATTCACTCTGCCGGTAGATATTTTATCCATGGTTCCATTAAGAGTAAAATAAGCGTTGTGATATTGATTAAATATATACGGGTTACTTTTTTGCATTCCTACATCTATACAAGACCTATTCTCTTGCTCATCAATAAAAAAATATGAAAAGCTCCCCTGAGCCTTCCCTTTTTCAAAAGTTACATTACTATTATTAATAGAGCTATCAGCGCACTGGAAAAAGTACTCAGCAGATTTACCATCAATTATATCTGTATAAAATTCATAATTAGGTTTTCTTTTCTCAAACTCATATGTCCCATTAAACCATGATTCATTATTTACAAAATCCACAATCCCACATTGAGTGCAATTTTTGAAGTAATGCTCGCTTTCTTTTGTTCTTAAGCACAGCCTAAAACGCTGCGCAGTCGAAGGGATATAAAGGCCGAAAGGTTCATAATCCCCTCCAACATAACGATATCTTGAGCCAGGTGAAATCACAACGCAGACAACTTTGCCGTAATTATCCTGAACAAATCCATTACCTGAATAAAGAGTAATATTATATTTTCCGGTAGCATTATCCTTTATTAATTTAATACCCTCGCCCTTATCAGTGGTGATATCAAGGCCACCCAACTTATTTGTATTGTTATCAACTGAACTTCTTACAAAAGCTTCAACCAGTGTGCCGTCCTCAACAACAAAAGAGCTAGTGATTAAATCATCAAAACGCGCACTGCCAACAATCACAGACTTAGCGCTTCTAACAGAAAAACTCCCGCTGGATGAGCTGTAATCCTTAACAACAAAAGAATTCCCAGGGCCGGAAACACTTTCACCAGAACCGACAAAGATACTGTCATCTGCCCCATAGATATTTTTCCCGTTGATTATCTTATAGTTTGGCGTCTCCCAATAATCAGCGCTGCCTAAGTAATAATCAGGCTCAGAAATAGCAGGGTTTGGTTGATATATATTTTCCTGAGCTTTATTATTAGAAGAATCTTTAGAACTTGACTTTTTTGTCTCGTCAGAGCCTTCGGTTTTTTTAGGCGTTGTTTCTTCATCAGGATCTCCTGCATCCGGAGGTTTACCATCACTTCCTAGTAACAATCTTTCAAAATTGGGGGAGGTTTCCATATTATGTGCCCCATTCCCTGTAGCTGGGTTTTTACCTAAATTACCATTAATCATTATTCCATCTGAATTTACTTCATAACTTCCTTGTATATCTTTGCCATCAATTATACATCCACCTTCACAAACCACTTTACATTCTTGAGATTCACATTTATAACCACCATCAGTAACAGCTGCTCCCTTTAATGTGTCGTCATTATAATTTATCTCAACATCAGGATTTGCAGCCATATATTTTGTGGCTGCCTCAGGAGTTTTAGCAGTAATCTCACCATTCTTAGAAACAATCCCCGAATCTGCACCATCCCTCGCCGAACCATCATCATCAGTAGCTGAATAAACAGTAGGTATAACAGATAATAGTAATAAAACAAAATATAAATAGATTAGCCATTTCATATAATAAGAATAAAAGTCTATATTATTAAATATTTATGTTCTTTTTAAGACTGAATTATCAGTTATGTAGCTAAGAACCCAATCCATTCGGTCAGCTTTTGGTGGTCCTCTTATTCTAATATCTGTTGGAGTTCCATCATTTACCACAACTCCTTTATTATATAAACAAAATGAAGGATAAACATTTTTTGTTATTTCTCTCGTTGCAACAGCCCCATTGTCACTCCAGGAATCAGTATTAATTCTTATATAACCATCAACTTGATTACCAAATTCCTGTTTTAAAACTTCAAAAAAATTATTACCTAATTTTCTGTGACTTTCATCAGCACCAGTCCATTCATACATAACCCAAACCAAACCATGTTGTCTAAGTGTTTCTTTAAAATTCTCCTCCGAAACCTCTGGGCCTTTTGGATTATACAAATTATGCGGTAAAGATTGTGCGTAAGCATCTTTTGGAGTAAGAGTTTTAGCTAAACCATAAGCTCCACTTAGTAATAATGCATCTTCAGCAATATCTTTAGCTGTACCAAAAAGAAATTCTCTTCTATCATATTTTGGTTCATCTGGCTTATCAGCACCCAAAAGTTTTGCTACGAGTGACATATTACATATAATTAACTAACTCATATATAAACCTTTCGGTTATTTACTACTAAGAAGTGATATTTAAACAGTTACATAAACCACCAAATCAAAACACTCAACCAGCAATCAAAGCCACCAAGACGTTCGGCGAGGCTGGGGACGCACCCTACGAGGTGCCGAGTAGGCCAGATGAAGTCTGACCTCGAACCGTCCTCGTGGTGGCGTGCAACAAACCAAAACAATCATGCAAAAACAGAAAAAAGCTCTACACCAAAATTGATATTGTCACCGTTGATGTTCACAATAGGATAATTAGAAAAATCAATCTCAGTGGAAGGACTTTTAGGTGATAATTCTATTGCAGGTTGACCATTGCCAGAGTCTATTTCAACATTGCCATTAGAACCAATATTGATGCCATATTTATTTTGAGACATACCCTAAAATTGAACTTTTTTTCATAATAAAACACCTTATCAATAATAATAATAATAATAAAAATAAAAAGTAATACTAAAATTAAGAGCATATAGACATTTTTTCATAAAAAAGAAAAACCTATCATTAAATATATTTATAAACGCCCTAATAATCAGCAAATTTAAAAAGTTCAAAAACTATCTTTGCAGAGGTGATAATTATGGATTGCATTTTCTGCAAAATCATCCAGGATGAGATTCCTGGTGAAAAATTATATGAAAACGAGAACACACTTGCAATAATGGATATAAACCCGGCAAATAAAGGGCACGTATTAGTAATACCAAAAGAACACTATGAAACCTTTACTGATCTCCCTGATGAAATTGCTGCAGGCCTTTCAAAAACCACAAAAAAAATGGCTGAAGCAGTAAATAAAGCAACAAAAACAGAAGGGTTCAATATAGTGATTAATAACAAAAAAGTGGCCGGTCAGCTAGTACCTCACGTACACTTCCATATAATCCCAAGGTATGAAAATGATGGGATAGATATGAGTGTCAAGCATAAAAAATATGAGGATGGCGAGCTAGAAGATTACGCTGAAAAAATACGTAATAATCTATAACCCATTTCAAAAGAATTTAAATAAATGCAAAGGGAAGTATCAATATGGATATCTTAATGACTATTATGCTGCTGTTTATACTGATTATCTTGTTTTTCTTTCTATTTTGGAGATTATGGTTTTTACGGAATCCTAAACGAAAAATTCCTGTAGGAGACTATATTGTCAGCCCTGCTGACGGAAGAATAAACAAAATAATTACTTCAGATGCAAAAAAGACTACAATAAAAAAGGGAACAATAGGCAAGATAAACACACTTGCATCAGAAGTCTCAGAAAAATATATATTAATCAATATCGTTATGACACCTTTAGATGTCCATTTTCAACGCTCACCTATTCAAGGGGAAATAAAAAATATTAAATATAAAAAGGGCAAATTCAAAAATGCTGTTAAAAAAGAGATTGCTATAGAAAACGAAAACAATCAAATATTAATTGAAGGAAAACAAAAAGTAAAAGTTATCCAGATTGCAGGTTTTCTGGCAAGAAGAATTAATTGTTTTGTTAAAAAAAACCAAAAGGTAAAAAAAGGAGAAGTTATAGGATTAATCAACCTGGGAAGCCAAGTTAGTGTAATACTTCCATACAACTCTAAAATAAAGGTAAAAAAAGGGCAAAGGGTTAAAGCTGGAGAAAGCAAACTCGCTAAGGTGTTAAAATGAAAATTATACGAACAATGAAACTAGCTGACCTATTCACTCTGGGAAACTTTATTTGTGGAGTTCTTGCAATAATGTTCTCATTTCAAAACAACTTTAAAACTGCAGGTTTGCTTATGGTAATAGCATTTATTTTTGATATGCTTGATGGGCGGGTTGCAAGATTGACTAAAAAGGCCAATAAATTCGGCAAAGAGCTGGATTCTTTAGCAGACCTTACCAGTTTCGGGGTTGCTCCGGCAATCTTCGGTTTTGCGCAAGGACTGCAAAACCCGGTCAGTATTATAATTCTCGCATTTTTTGCAAGCTGCGGAATAATAAGACTGGCAAGATTCAATGTATTGTCTACAAAGGATTTTATAGGTGTACCTATAACAATAAATGGTCTTTTATTCCCAATAATTTATTTACTCTTTGGAGTTTTCAATAACTATATTCTTTTGATATATTTGATAATCGGGATTTTAATGATATCAGACTTTAAGGTGAAAAAAATATAAGATGGAATGGATTGGATTAATACTTACAAACAAAATATTCTGGAGCGTCTTTTTAGCTACTGCGCTCAGCCAATTATTCAAAACATTCAACAAATTTTTTGAAGAAGAAAGAATCGATATTACATTGCTTTGGGATACAGGTGGAATGCCCAGCAGCCACTCAGCATTTGCTTCATCTCTTGCATTATCAACACTTATGGTTGAAGGGGTTACCACACTATCTATAGTAACTGTTGCAATATCAATTCTTTTCATAAGAGACGCATTTGGAATAAGAAAAGAAACCGGGGAACAGGCAAAAGTTATAAACAAAATAATTGTTGATTTAAAGCTGGAAAAAAAACTGAATGTAAAAAAGCTTAAAGAGCTTGTCGGGCATAATTTTTTCCAGGTAATAATCGGAGTAATAACAGGTATAGTAATCACGCTTTCTGTTTTTATGTTTGCAAAAGCCAAAGACACATCCAGCCTGCATGATTTAGCTATACTTTTTGGAACTTCCGTTTATTATACCCTTCCTGGGCTAGTTGCAAATATGCTGCCAATACTGGTAAAAAAAAGATTGAAATCGCTTGACATTTCAATAGACTTCGGGCACTATTTCAGGGGAAGAAGAATATTTGGAAACCATAAGACAATCAGGGGTTTTGTAGTGGCTACATTCGGCGGCGCCATTATAGGGCTATGCCAGTATTTTGTAAAAGATATAGGATTTATCCAAAAAATTAGCTATATAGATTATACTCTAACCAGCGCCCTTATTGTAGGCGCTACCTTTGGATTTGCTGCGCTGACAGGAGATGCTGCTGAAAGCTTCCTGAAAAGGCAATTAAAAATAAAGCCAGGAGATGCATTTATCCCTTTTGACCAAATTGATTATATTTTAGGGATAGGTTTATTTTCACTAATACTTACACCTCTAAAGATTGATATGTTTATTATGCTTTTAGCTGCAGGGGGATTTCTTTCTCTTCTGACAACAAAGATAGGATTCATCCTAAAAGTAAGAAAAGATAAATGGTAGCCAGCCGATAATCAAAAACCAAAAATATGCTTTTAAGATATTAACAATTAAAGCCTTCTTTTGCTTGATTTTCTCATATTTAACATAGCAAGAAGAATAAAGAGAAGCCATAGTAAGACCTAAAACAAAAAGAATAACACAAACGATTAACAAATATCCTGAATTAATTAAAAAAAATATACTTAATCCTGAAAGGGCATAGTAAGCACTAAAATAAGGAACACGATACGTTAAGCAAAATACAGTTACTGCTAATATAAGGGAGATTATAGTATTGTGTGTAAGGCCCTGCACTAAAAAATAAACAAACATACCAAACAAAATATTTCTTAAGATTTCGAAATATCTTTGTCCTTGCTCAAGTTCCTCCGGAGCAATCAAAGAAAGAAAATATCCTGAAACAATACCTGAAAAGACTATTAATAAAAGAAGCTCATACATTTTTACACCCCAAGTATTCCTTGGTTTTTTTTATGATATTGTTTTTTTCATAGCTTGCAAAATGTATAGAGCCGGCATTAGGATGCCCTCCGCCCTGCAGCATGGAATATGGAAAATTTGTTTTTAATATAGACAAAAGTTGATGTATATCAAAATTGAGACTCTTTTCTGCGCGGAGAGTAAGAATCTGGCTGCCATAGCCCACAACTGCAACAGGCTTAGCTAACTTTTTTTCAAGCATTTCTTTTGCAAGGCCTGTGATCTTAGTGTAATACATCCCCTTAAGGTTAAAATAAGAATCAGTATCTATAAAAGCTACAATATATTCTCCTAAGTCTTCATATTCAATATAGTTGCTTATTATATCTAAAGCTGAATTTTTTTCATACTCAAGCTTATCTTTTACAATATCAACAATAGCCTTTTGCTTTTCAAAATCACCAAATAAAAGATCCTGGACATATTGCCTACCCTCAAGATTTAAAAGCTGGTTGGCCTCGAAATCCACAACTTCAGCTAACTTTGTTAAATATTCTCTATTAAACCCTTTTCCTTTTGCAAGATTTATGTATTCTGCCAGCTCAGCAGCATCTGATTTATCTGCAATACCGCCAGTAGCGGCCAACAGCTCTATGCCTTCTATATTATCATCAATAATCTTAGCAAGCTCAGCGCAAAGCATTGCAGCAGTGATTCCTGAATCTGCACCGATCAGATGCGGATTAATATGTGCCGCAAGGTATTTATCAACCTTTTTATCATTAGGATGGTGGTCTACAACTACAGTTTCAATATCATAAACCTTCAGTTTTTTTAGCGCCAGGATATCCTCATTTGTACTGCCATTGTCAACAATAAGCAATAATGGGCTTTTACGGTTGAACCTTTCTTTATCTGAAAGAGCTAAAGATATATCCCGCGTAGCATCTGAATAATCATAAAAGGGTGTTCTTGTAGGAAATCTCTTATAGAAAAAAAAAACATCGCTTTGTTTTATATGAAAATCATGTAATTTTTTAAGAATTACTCTTTCTAAAGAAAGAGCAGCGCAATAACCATCACAATCATTATGGTGCCTTATCCATATTGGTCTTTTGTCATTTATAGCATTCTTTATTATTGATGCTGCATCTTCAAATCTTTTTTGCAGCTTTACAAGATTATCTGAATTAATTATGAAACCCATTCACTATGCCCCCATTGTATAACTAAATCAATCCCTAGCTTTTCCAGGCCGCAAGGCACATCGCAAGCCCCAAAACACGTACCTGCCCAGATATATATTTCTACGTCAACTTCAGAATTAATCCTATCTCTGATTAACTCAGCACTGCTCTTTAAACCCTCAGGTAATTGAATAAGAACTTTCGCACTTTTAGAATCTTTAATCTTAGATATTGCCCTTTCTACTTCCAAATCAACTTCCATAAACAAAAAGATAAATAAAGGATATATATATTTTTCCTACATAAATTCAGTACTATCCATCATAACTTCATCAAGTTCATAATCTGAATACTTCTTTTTATTTAGTACTGAACGAAGGTCTTCTTTATCCTTGTTTTGTTCTCCATCGAACTCTTCAATTATCTGGAGGTCATCTTCCATATTAATCACCTATTAACTATCCCAAGGGCGCCATTTATCGGTCTTTTTCCACTTTTTATCCTCAGTATCGTCAGGATTCTGTATATCCAAAAACATCCTCTTATCTGTCTTGCTTCGCTTCATTATATCACCAATAAATAGTATAGAGTAATAAATCATATAAAAAGTTTTTGGTCATTAATTACTCGTTAGGAACAAAATACAAACCGAAACACTTAAAAATGAACATTAAACCTCTTAAGAAAGTGCCCCGCCTAGCTCAATGGCAGAGCGTTCGGCTGTAGAAGCCGTATGACTAGCTACGAAGCATGGATGAAATGCGGTCAGCTGTTACCGAAAGGTTCCCAGTTCAAATCTGGGGGCGGGGAGTTTATTCTTTATTGTGAACTGAAATGGATTAATGTGAGTGATGAATGCAACTGCAAAGAATGCCCCTATCATGAGGAATTAAGAAGCAAGATAATAGAGATAGAGTCTGAGCTAAGGTATACAATTCAAAAATTTAGTTTGTATTGAAAATGGGGCAAAAGGATCTATTTGATTATCTAAAAAAAAACAAAGGAAAGGCCTTTACAACACTAGAGCTATCCAGAATATTTGGCCATAATAGGCAAACCATAAGCAGGTGCGCTTCCAGGCTAAAAGAAACAGACCCCAATATAGTCGTTATCCAGCCGGATAAATCAAAGGGCAGGCATGGCTGGTTGATTAAGTATGA
>JBNJGV010000042.1:0-11006 GCA_051819785.1 Nanobdellota archaeon
TTTGCCATATAAAACCCTTCCCGCTTATACCCGTATTTTTTATAATAGCTTCTCACACCTACACCTGAAATTATTATCACTTTATCTTTTGAATTCTCTTTTGCTATATTTTCAGCCTTTTCTAAAAGCCTTTTACCATACCCACGGTGCTGTGTTGCAGTCTTTTCACCTATGCGGGCAAGGTCACCATATACGTGAAGCTCGCGCACAATTGCTGAATTCTTGGTTATTTCTTTTGTTAAATATTCTCCGGGAAATCTTAGCCGTATAAAACCGACCAAGATATCTTTTTCCCTGTCTTCCAGGCTTATGAAAAATTCTTTTCCACCTGAAGCATTATATTTTCTAACGACAGTTTTTATGTTCTCGGGCAAAATACCCTTTTTTGAATACACATGGCCAGCTTCCCTGCATCTAATGCATCTGCAGCCATGCTCTAACTTGTCGACGAATTGCCGCAGGTTTGTATGCTCTACTCCGGCTTCAATAGCATATGTAGGAATATCCCGCTGGACTCGCATAACCCTTACATAAGCCGGGATATATTTTTTAAATTCACTTATAAGCCTTGCTGCATTTTTGGTGTTAAGCGGAGTGAACTCTCCCTTTTTCCATTTTTCATAAAGCTTGCTTTTTTTCATAACCATACAAGGATAAAGCTTAAGCATATCAGGCCTGAAAGAATCATCATCAAACACTTTTTTAAAATTATCTATATCCTCTTGTCTGCTTACCTGCGGCAGTCCAGGCATCAGATGGTAATTAATCTTAAAGCCTAAATCTTTTAGGGTTTTGGTAGATTCAATTGTGTCTTGCACACTATGCCCCCTGTTTATATTCTCAAGATTTTTATCTAAAACACTTTGCACTCCTAATTCCACCCTTGTGCAGCCATATCTTAGCATCTCTTTTCCATCACTTAATTTGCCATAGTCAGGCCTTGTTTCGATAGTAAGACCCACGCATCTGCATACAGCGCTTTCGTTTAGATACTGCTCAGTGGCTAGTGTCTCTTTATTATTTTCCTTTAATTTTTTTATTTTTGCATGAATATTTTTTGTTCTTTGCGCGTTACCTACATCACCAGGCAGCTCAAAAAATTCCCTGAACTTTTCAGGGAGAAATTCGCTTTCGCTGTAAAATAGATTGCTAAAAGTGTTCAGCGCGCTGAAAGCATCCCTTATAAAATCTTCCCTATAGGCAGGGTCAAAAGACATGAATGTTCCACCCATTATAATAAGCTCCACTTTCTCAGGCTTATGCCCTGTTACAATATATTGCTCAAGGCGATTGAAGACCTGCAGGTATGCATCAAACTCATTTCTTATGCCCCTCATTGTTGCAGGCTCTTTTCCGGTGTATGACTGCGGAACTTTTTCCTCTGTGTGGCTGGGGCACATATCGCACTCACCGTGAGGACACCTGAACGGATATGACATTATTGCAACAACAGCAACACCGCTTCCCGTCCTTCCAGGCTTTGTCAAAAGAAATCTTTTTACCTTGTCAATCTTTTCTTGCGGCGTGTGAAGAAGAATTTCTATATCTGTAGGAATCTTTTTCATGCGGAATTTGCCGGCCAGCTTTGTCTTTGCTTTTGAAAGCTTTTGCTTGTCCGGCTCATTTTTTTCAATAAAATCTATAATTTCAGAGTAAAAGGTCATAAGAAGAAAAAACATGAAAGATTAATAAAATTAATCTTTTTCCCAAGTATCAGAAAAAACAGGGTCAAGAATTTCATTAAATTTTTTAGAGTGTTTCTCGATATTTCCCATATATTCAATATCTTCGATTGTCTGCGGCAATGGATAAACAATAACATAAAAGGTTATAAGATCTTTATTGAGCTTACCCTTAGTCACACGCCAATAGCCAGTGTTTGAATTAAACCTTAACCCGCCGTTCATAACAGGGGTCATATCTACTGAAGGAATAGTATATTCATGCCCATTTTCAGTCTTATTAACATTTTCAGTAACAACACCGCTTTCATAGATTAGATTTGCATTTATCTCATACTGGCCAGGCAACATATCAAGGGTTCTAGTCTCATTACCCTTTAAAGCAAGGGCCCTGTTAAAGCCATTCTCATAGTAATCGCTTTTCCTTTTTTTTAAGTTTAGTGTGACTTTCTCATTTCCAAGTAAATCAAGCGATTCATTCGCTAATATATCAAGGGGCTGGCCCTGGTTATTTTTTGCGATATGTTTAAGGCTGCTTAAATAAACCTTTTTAACCCTTACCTTTTTTTCCCTTAACCTTTGCATAGTAAGGTCAAACTCTTGCGTATCGTTAATCTTTGCTGTGATATTTTTTAAAATAATTGATCTGTAGCCTTCTTTTTCCAAAACAATTCCCCCGCCAGTACACATAGGAATTTTTGTAAATAGCTTGCCTTCCTCATCCGTTGAGCCTAAATCGCAATTTTCATAAGTTCCGCATTTAAACGTTGCTGAAACATCTTCTACAGGGAAAGCGATGTAACTGTCTGTAACTTTTATATCAACAGGGCCTGCTATTAGCTGGTTATCATCACACATTAATGATTTTGTCGGCCTTAATCTTTCAAGCTCTTCATCTGTAGCGTCAGGAAGAGCGTTTTCATTAACATTATAGTCGAGCTTATCATCATTCCATGGGCCAATAGTTCCGTCACCCTGATACCATCTCAGAAGATTTTTGTTATCCCTTACATTACCTTCAAGAGCAAACATAAAATCAAACCCCATGCCCTTCAGGGCCTGGTCATTACGTATATTAACTACAACAGGAAATGAAAAATCATAAAAAAACTCATAATGATTGGTCTGTGTTGCAGGAATCATACCAAAGGGATACTCAGATTTGAATGATGAAGGCTCGAGAATTTCCCCGCTGCTTGGTGTTATGTCAAAATGTATAGGCCAGTCCAGATAAAAAAAATCTATAGTCGAGTTATCCATTGAAATATTATTTTTTAGAAGTGTCTGCTTAAAAAGCGCATTCTGATATTCTCCTGCTGAATTTATTTTTACACCATTGGCAGTATTTTCAACCCTGAAAAGAGGTATATATGCTGATAAGAGGTCCTTAAATTTTTGCTTTACAACAGATTTAACCCAAGTAACGGTGTTTTTGCTCTCGTCAAGATGCATTATAGGCGGAAGCTTGCTTGAATCAAGGCCTGAGTAGTATGAAACGAGAGTCATGCCAAGCGTTTCAAGGTATTGCTGTGAAGATTCCTGCATAGCTATTTGCACCGCCAATAGATATGACCTTAAAAAAGGCACATCCAAAGAAACTCCAAAATCCTCAAGACGAGTTGTATCTGTTCCTTCAAGAGAAGCTTCCATCGGATAATTAGTCTGGACAATTATCTTTTTGTTAATGATATGCACCTCTGTTTTTGGCTTATCAACCTCCATATTATAACCCTTTTCTTTAAGCCCCTGCATATCTTTAAGGCAGCTGTCAAGGTTATTATCAATAGAATCGCCCAATTGTTTTTCTATACTCTCAAGAGAAGGTATTTTTTGTGTAGAAACACCGCAATCCATGCAATTATTGTCACTTTCCATGTACCAATAATAAGGCACAGGATGATTTTCCCCAAAATATACAACATCTGAATCAGTAGGAAAAAGTGAAGTGTCAAAGCTTTTTTCTGCTGAGTCAAGGCTTACATAACCGCCATGCTCACCTGCTTTTTTTACAGCAGTTTTACTTACATCTTCAATGCAATTAAGCACATACTGCTGAACAATCTTGTATTTATCAGGCGCTTCATCAATATGCGGCTCCATCACATTTTGATCTTCAGTCTGGGTCTGTTTGACTATAAAAAAGGCTGCCACACTAAGCAGTAAAACCAAACCCAGTATGATAAATGCTGTTACTTGACCTCTTTTTTTCATTTCATATCACTTATTACCTTTAGAGTATATCCTCTGCCCACGATTATTATTGCCAAAGTAAATATGTAGTTAAAAAGCAAAAATAAAATGCTTGGCTGTTGAGCTATAGCTGCCAATATTAAAATATTTACAATTAAAGCAATAAAAACTGCCCCAATAGGAAAAATCAACCTGTAGCTTTTTTTCAATACGATTTTTAATGCCTTTTCTTTAGTTAATATGCTTCTGAAAATGGGTGTAAGTATTATATAGAGCAATATTTCAAGCAACAAAACAATAGGCACTAATATATCTTTGAAAAGGTTCATTGAAAGGATAAATAGTATTATCCAAAAAACCTGCCATAAGATATTGTATTTTGCAAAGTATTTAATAAAACTTTTAAAGCTGTATTCAGAATATACTGAATACACAAATCCCCTAATAGCAGTTGAAAATGTTATTGCTAATGCTCCTAACAGTATAAGGCCAAGGGTAAGCTTGACAAAAAAGCCTTTCATAATTGATATGCCCTGGTTCATATCAGAGCTGACATTTCCTGGATCAGGGTTTGTGGTATTTTGGATAAAATTCTGAACTTTATTTACATGGGGATACAGATCCTGCAAGTCTCCGGAAAGCGAACTGAATAAAAACATAAAGCAAACTATTAAAATAAAAATGCAAAAGTGCATAAGAATTTCAGCAAGAGAAAGATTAAGCTTATTTTTCCGGGTTACGCTTTTTCTTTTTTTTGTTTTGTTTTCAGCCATTTTTATCTTACTACCGGAGCCACTAATTTCCCTGACTCATAGTCCAAAATAACATTTGTATAATTTATAGAGGTATTTTCTTCAGCGTAATAGCCTGAATCCCCGGATGTTGCCGGGGCAGAGCCTGCAGCCACTTTTTTTGTCTGGCCGTTTTCTGCTCTTAAAAGCACTTTGTATTTTTGCTGGCCCTTTATGGGCTGAAGATACCATGATACTTCATAGACATACAAATTTTTGTCGCCTGCATAAAGCTCTTTTACAAGAGCCTGAACAGTTGCTGCCTGGTCCTGAAACTGGGTTGACATCATTCCGCCAGTATGTGACTGGGCTTTTTCTCTGCCCCCCCATTTGCTGCAGATTTCAACTTCCCAGTCTTCAACATCATGCCATGCATCTTCTGTGTGGTCAAAGCCTGATGCCCCTGCAAATAAAATAAATACAATTATTGCTAATAAAACTAGAATGGCTTTTTTCAGCATACAGTATCACCCTTTAATTCACCGCTGTACTTATCAAAGCTACCGGCATCACTGAAGCCTCCCACTTGGGCTATTTGCAAGGCTCCTGCAAAATTATGACATTTAACATTATAACCTGCAGAAAACTGGGTAAAAACATTATTACTAGTTCTTGTGCAACCATATGAGTCTCTTATCCAACTACATTGTGAATCCCATGCTGTACCCATTGTATAAAGCGGCATATTACGTATGATAGTTCCTATAAGGCTTTGAAAAAAGTTAAAGAACTCACTACTACCCATAACTTTCCATTGCGCGCCTTCTACATAAAGGCATTCACGCATCCTGTAAGCCTCATCACAAACATCTGTAGAGAGACCCTTTTTCGCCTTTTCTTTTAAGCAACTCCGATACATGCATTTAATTTGCTTGTCTTTTCTAAGATTATAAAGTATCCCGGGAATACAAAGGCATGAGCGGGCTGCGTGTATGCTTTTGTAAGGGTTCATTGTCCCGCCATCAAGTATAAGCGAGGAATGCGAGGGTTTCTTTTGATCTTCCCCCCATGCTGAAATTCCAGCTGTTGCAGCGCCCTGTAAAGCGCTGCCATAGGACATTCCTTCTATAATTGTAGGGCCTCCGAAAGTCTCAAGGCTGAGGCCACCATAAAAAGAGCCGGCAAAACTTCCGACAACCCTTACCACTTTGGTATCAATCCCGGTAAGGTCTGAATAAGTCTGGGCATAATCAAGAGTGCAGATTTTGCAACTGTAAAGCATACAAAAAGTCTTGATATATTGTCCAGTACTAGTCCAACCACTCTTCACTCCGGGAGACCATACCCAGTTATTTACAAGACCATTAATTTTTGAAGTAAGGCTACAACCCATATTCCAAATGGCCCAACCCGGGCTACAAGAATAACAATATGGAGTTCCACAACAAGAAGTCATAGCTGCCGAGACCACATACACAACACTTTTAACAAGCGCCATAACAGCATTAAGCTGCGCCATTGACTCACCTATTGAACAAAGCATACTAAGCCATTTATTCCATGATTCAAAGTCTTCAATGCTTCCTTCAACCTCTTCTATATCTGAATTAACACCATCTATTTTTTCTTGGATTGAATCAGATATCCCTCCAACTTCAGGAGCATCAACAGTTATATTGAGGTTTTTTGAAAGAGGCTCGGAATAGACTACTTTGCCCTCTCTTGCGATAAGGTCAAGAGTGCATGAAAAACTCATTTTTTCTGAGTCAGCATCTTTTACAGCAGCTGTTTTTTTAAGTCTTGTAACAAGCTGCGGGTTATCCGAGTCTTTGCTTACTAGGCGCTCGCTTTTTACATAAGAATTGCAATTGACCTTTTTGTCAATAATTTCAAGTTGTGTAGCTGGAGTCAGTTTTATATCAACAACCACAGGCAAAGAAACAAAGGAGAGCATCTTTCTGTTCACTCTTCCGGTAACCTGGTAATCCATTTTTACATCAAAGGGGGCAGCTCCTGAAACCCTTTCACAGACTTCAACATTAACGCTGTCTGTAAACTCGTTTGACGCGGCATCTTCAATTTTTACCCTAAGGTTTTCAGTGCTATATTTACTTACAAGATTATCAATTTTTAGTTCGCAACTGTGCGTATCATCACTTAATGGGTCGCATGCAGCTGTGTATGTATTATTGCCCTTTGTTATCACAAGCGGAGTAGAGCTTTCTGAGACAGGTGTATCGTCGCGTATCTTGTACTTTAAGATCAATTGCTGGCCGGAGTAAGGACATTTATTTGGCATTTCCATATCAAGAACTTCAGGCTTTTCCCCGTCAAGGTATACTGCTTTGGTAACTTCAGTTTCAAGAGTGTTACCGGCATCATCTTTTGTTTCAGAAGTAAGGGTCAGCTGGCCAGTAGAAGCGCTGGTTGATGTAGGTATTGACAAATCCCAGTAACAAAACCAGCTATCATCTTCAAAGATACAATCATCGGCCTTTTTGTCATAATGCCTGACACTTCCGAATGTAAAATCAACATAGGCTTCAGCATTACTGTAACCTGCTCCATCATTAGCAAACTCTGCCCATATTCTGTTAGTTGATTTTTTCATATAAAGCTTCTCAGTAGGCAGGTTGCGGTTGTTGTAAAGCCCCTTGAAAAGAGGAGGAGTATTGTCAGGGTTTAAAGTGACAGAGTCTTTATGCTCTAGCATATTTCCTGCTTCGTCTATTGCATTAATAGTATAGTCAAGCTCTCCACCTGAGCCTTTAAGGTATAAATCTTCCCATTTACACGAATATGCGTCTTCACCGGTTTCTGAGCATTCAGCCTTCAATGAATCATATTTTTGTGAAAGAACACTATTAAACTCTGAAAAATCGCCGGTCACAGAAGATAAATTAGCTTCTGTAATATTTGCGAATATATCAACTTTTGTTTTTTTTGTTTCTGAGATATATTTTATCTCATTGCCGTACTCGCCAAGTATCCTAAATGAGTTAACTTCAGGATTTATTGAGTCATAAGCCTGCCCAATGCATTCTTTACTTCCGCTATTTCCTAATTTATCGACTGCTTTAAAACAAAGCTCGTTGCTTCCGTCCTGCAAACCCAATTCTGAAGCTGTTGCTTTATGCTCAACACTTGCGCTGCATGTTGTTGAGTCAAGAGTAATTGATTTTTTTAGCTGGTTGTTGTTTATTATATTAAGAACTTGTGGGCCTGCGCAATCACAATCTGCGCATGTAAGGTCAGTTATGTCAGCTTTGATTGTGTAATTGCCATCTTTTTCAAGAGATACTTGCTGTATTTTTGGGCCCAGATTATCTACATAATAACTGGCAGAAAAATCATCAACTAGCGTTGCGCCGGAGTATTGAAAAACCTTGAAGTCGTGCTTTCTTGCATCAAGAGTCAAATTGTCTAAATTAAGATAGCATTGGGTTTTTGAGTCCGAGTCTACGCATGAATCCGCAGGGTATTCTTTGTTAAGCTTAAATATTATATCATCAACTGTGACATTTTCTGAAATGCTGCTTGAAAAGCTGAGCATATCTTCAGCTAAAACTACACCTTCAAGGCCATCTTCTCCTTTGACAGTGGCTGAATTTATATTTGCATAAGTTATTGATGAATAAAAAGGCAATGAGATTACCAAAGTTATTAGAAACATTGCTATAAGGTCAAGCTTTTTCATTAAATGCCCTCTTTTAGATTATGTAAATGGTTTTTTTGTTTATATAGGAATACGAGAGGCTTTAATTTATAAATCTTTTTGTAGATTTTTAATTCGAAAAATAAAAAATACCAATCGCCTCGAGCGGGATTTTTTGTCATGAAACATACAAAATAAATTATTTTTAAATTATTCTACCTATAGTTTTATTAGCCTTAATCAAGTGTGCTATGTTTCATAAATCGAAAATTTTTGGAACAATGAAAATTCTTATTGATTGGTTTAAAAAATTTTTCTTATTAATTACGCCCGTACTGGTCTTCAAGGCGCTCTATATCATCTTCACCAAGGTAATCGCCAGTCTGCGTCTCGATAATTATCAATGGCTCTTTTGCTTTGTTGCCTATCCTGTGAACAGAGCCTGCAGGAATGTATATGCTTTCAGCAGGACTCAAGGTGTATTCATTATAATCTTTTACTATATAGGCGTTTCCTGAAACAACAACCCAGTTTTCAGAGCGGTGCTTGTGCTTTTGCAGGCTCAATATCTTGCCGGGAAGTATTTTAAGCCTTTTCACTTTATAATTCCCATTCTCTTCGAGTATGGTAAAGCTTCCCCATGGCCTGTAGACAGTCTGGTGAAATTCCCTAAGCTCTTTAGGGGCTTTTTTTACAAGATTTTTTACCTTTTGGCTTTCATTCCTGTTGCATATCATAAGGGCATCTCTTGTGTCAATCACTATAAGGTCTTTTACGCCTATTGCTGCAACCAGCTTTTGAGTGTCAGAGCTTATAAGATTATTTTGTGAATCCTCTGAAAGAAAGCTTGTGTTCGAGACATTATCATTTTTGTCCTTTTCAAATGCCTCATGTATAGAATCGAAGCTTCCCAGATCAGTCCACTCTATCTGCATGGGCTTAACCCATAGCTTATCAGTCTTTTCTAAAAGCCCGTAATCCACTGATATATCAGGGAGCTCCTCGTAGGGGATATCTTCACCCTGCAGGAATCTATAAAGTATTCCAGAGTGTTTTTTTAGCTCTTTTTCAAAAATTTCACGGTCAAACAAAAAAAAGCCGGAGTTCCAAAGGTAGCCAAGGGTTATGTATTCTTCAGCGGTTTTTGAATCAGGCTTTTCTTTGAATTCCTCAACTTTTCCTTCGCTGTGTTTTATATAGCCATAGCCCGTATGCGGATGCGTGGGGTAGATTCCAAAGGTCAATAGGTGCTTGTCTTTTGCTTCTTTTATCTTTGGAGTTATATCCTCTTTTATCAGGTGATCTGCCGGGAAGATTACTGCGCTTTCTTTTACATATCGCATTGCGTATGTTATTGCAGGAAGCGTGTTTCTTCCGGTCTTTTCAACAAGTATATTCTCTTCAGGGAATTCTACTCCGAGCTCTTCGATTTGCCCCGCGCATAAGAATTTATGGTTCTCGTTTGTGACAATAATTATATCTTCAGGGCTTGATAGTTTCAAAGCCCGGCTGAATGTAAGCTGGAAAAGGCTTTTCCCTTCCAGCTTTTTGAATTTTAGGAACTGTTTAGGATAATATTCCCTTGAAAGAGGCCATAGTCTTGTGCCTGACCCTCCTGCTAATATTATTGTATGCATTTTGTTGAAAAGTCATCAGGTTTTTCTTTTTAAATCTTATGAAACTAGTACATTAAACACGCCAGCACAGTGATTGCAACCTGGACTAAAAGAATTGAAAGCACAACTGCCCTTTCAGTAGGTTTTATTTTTAGCTTTTTAAGGATGACTATTGCAATATGTGGGACAGTGTTTATATTTCCTTTATTAGATAAAGTGTTGTCAGACTTCAGCCTGCAGGTCCAGTCTGGCCTGAATTTACCCCTTAGTTTCAATAAAAGCTCTATAAAATACAGGGGAAATATGTAAAGCGCGAATCTTTCGATATTCCCGAGAATAGCGACAATTGCGATTCCTGCCCCGACAGGATAAGTCATTGTGTCTCCGGGGAATACTTTTGCCGGGTAAAAATTGTATCCAAAAAAGGCAATAAGCCCTGAACAAACGCAAAGAGCAATGATTGAAGCGGTGCCTTCACCCGTAGTCCATAGCTTTATTCCAAGCGAAGAAAGAATTATTATCCCCATTCCGGTTTCAAGGCCGTTGTAGCCGGCTAACATGTTGAATGCGTTTGCTGAGCCGATTATTGCAACAGGGACAATCAATAATGGATATAGCAGTCCGAAGCTGACTTCACCAAAAAATGGCAAATTCATGGCATGGTGGCCTGCATTCACTACCATTATCGGAAGCGGTATTAAAAATGACAGGAGTATTTTGTCGCGCTGCCTCAGGCCAATTCTCCAGCCGAGGATATCGTCGACAAATCCTATAATAAGTGCTAAAAAAAGCGAGCATAGCGCTGCCAGTATGTTAATGACTGAGCCTTTTTCATTATAAAAAAACACTAAGACAGCTATGTATACTAAAAGGGCTATTGCTGAAGCCAGAATTACCACTATCCCTCCTGCTTCAGCGACATCGGTTTTCTTTTTTTTGTGGATGTCTTTTCCTGTAAGGCCGTGATTTTTCGCCCTTGAGATCCATTTTGGAAGAACTAGGATAGTCACCATATAGCTAACCAAAATAGCGCAGAGGGCTAGTGTCTTGAACATGAACAATTGTAGTTTGATGGTTATTTTTAAATCTTTTTAAGAAAATGAGCAGTCAGGTGTGAGTTTTGAGCAGTCAG
>JBNJGV010000043.1:0-10927 GCA_051819785.1 Nanobdellota archaeon
CCAAAACTTTCTTTATTTTCGAGTTTTATTGAAAATGCAGCAAGTCTGTGTGAAGATTCAGAAATTGAATTTGATATTTCTAATTGTGGTTTTTTCCCCCCTTGTGTTGTGAATAGCGAAAATCTAAGAAAAATAATTTTAAGAGCAATTATGGATAGTAAATTTGCACCTATAAAACATAAATCTGAAAAAGAGGATGAAGATTTCATCCTATCGAAAAATAATGAAACAAGCGAAAGATTTTTACAGACCGCAAAATGCGAAAAGTGTAAATATAAAAATTTTTGCCCGGGATTGTGGAAAGAATATTTTAATCTTTATGGGGATGATGAGATAATGGCTGTAAATGATACAGAAGTGCAAAAAAGTATACATATCTTACAGATTACAAAAGACTGTAACCAAGATTGCTTTTATTGTTGTAGAGACAGGAGCATTAGAGAGAATAGTTTGAATGAAATAAGGTCCAACATAGAAAGCCTTGATAATACGGAGCAAATAATAATAACTGGTGGTGAGCCTACTCTTAGAAAGGACCTTCCACAGATTATCAATGCGAGCAAGAAGAAAGTTCATCAAGTTCATTTACAGACTAATGGTATTAAGCTATCTGATGTTGAATATTGTAAAGAAATTGTGCAAAGTGGTGTTGATTCTGTTTTGGTGGCACTTCCAACGTTTGATAATTATGTTTGTGAAAATATTACAAGGACTAAGGATATACTTAATAAGAAAATTGAAGGTCTTAAGAATCTGGCAAAATATATTGATTTAAAGACAGGCGTTGTTTTTGTTCCTACAAGATTTAATTATAAGGAATTTCCGGAGTATGTAAAAAATATTGCAAAAATTTCAAGAGATATCTATATACAATTAAGTTATACAATACTTTATGAAGGTAAAGATAAGAAAAATCAGATGGTTTGTTATTCTGAACTAAAGGAATTTGTGGAAAAAGGAGCTAAAAATTGTAAAGAAAAAAATATGGAGTTAAGAATTGATGGTATACCTCTTTGTTTCATCCCTGATATAACTAATCTTGCATCTGATTTGAAAACAAGAAAATATGAGTTTACTGAAGATTTTATTGATGAAAATCGCAAGATTTATGATTCAGACAATTATGAGGGTAAAGAGCATATAAAAACTGACGATTGTAAAAAATGTAGGTTTAATAATATATGTAAAGGTATATATACACATTACTCAAATGTTTTTGGAACTAATGAAATAAAGCATTTATGAGTTATTTTGGGTTATTGAAAATCTCGGGAGAGATTTGAAGTGGATATGATAACCCCAATTTTGTTATTTAAAGATATAATATAATATAAAATGTTTTCATTGATAATACCAACTTACAACGAAGAGAAAAATATTGGAAGGCTTTTAAGGGAGCTTAAAGTAGTACTCAAGAAATTTGATTATGAAGTGATTGTCGTGGATGATAGTTCTGTTGATAATACTCAGAAAGTTGTTTCTAGTTTAATAAAATATATGCCTCTCAGGTTGGTTAGAAGGAGAAAAAAAAGGGATTTGTCTTTATCTATTATTGAAGGTTTTAAAAAAGCAAGAGGAGATGTTATAGGTGTTATGGATGCAGATATGAGTCATGATTCTCTGGATCTTAAAAAAATCTTGGAAAAAAACCAGGATGGATATGATTTTGTAATCGGAAGTAGATTAATAAAAGGGGGCAGAGTACAATATTGGCCCTTTTATAGAAAATTTGTTTCTTTTGTAGCAACATGTCTTATAAGGCCTATAACTAAAATAAAAGACCCCATGTCAGGATTTTTTGTCTTTAATAAGGAAATTCTTGAGGGGGTTGATCTGAATCCAATTGGATATAAGATTGGTCTTGAATTATTAATTAAGGGTAAGTATAATCATGTCACAGAGGTTCCGATTATTTTTAGGAATAGGAATAAAGGAAAAAGCAAAGCAGGTGTGATAAATCATTTAAAATACATCCTTCATATTATCAGGCTGTATACGTATAAATTTAGTGTTCACAAGTAGAATAAATTATATTTGGTTATATTTTTATTTTTTATTTAAAGAGTCGCGACTACTATCCTTTTTCACAACAAACCTTATAATCCCTGCAACACTCTTCAAGTGAGCCCTTGCCAAATTGTTCATTTAATTTTTCACATTCATTTTTATTGTGCGCAGCATAACAGTTTGCCTTTTTTATATCCTCTGCACCAGAACTTTGCGTATTTAAAAAAAATATGACCATTACTAAAATAAACAGGATAAATATTAAAAGACTTAAAAGGAAAATATTTTCGTTCACTTTTTTGGGTTTATTTTTTTTTGATTTTTTTCTGCCCATCATCATATTGTATGTATTCTAATAAATATAAATTTTACCTTTATTGTGGTTTTTTGAACAGTTAAAGCATGTCTTTTAGATTTATACAACTTATTTTTATTTGTGCTTTTGCTTTATTAGTCTCATAAACTGTAGTATTTTATCCATATTTTCCTGTTAGTTATGTCTTGATTTTTCGAACTAACAACAATTTTTCTTCAAAACTTGACTTTAAGAAAGGCATTTACAATAACTTTCTCTGCATTCATTAAGAACATCTTCTGGAAGAGACAAACATTTAGATTCTTCTTCTGCATTATCACATCTTTGGTAAGATACTTCACAATCCGGGCATGAAGTAACTTCTACTATACCATTTACTTTTTTAACATTAATCAAATAATGTGGTATATTGGGTCTTTTATAACAAAATTTTCCAATAGTGCTATTTAATAGCGCTTCATAATTTGGTTTATCTGCAAAATCTACTATTAATACGCTATTATCACTGATATTTACTGAAAAGTTAAGCCCATCTATTTTATCTGGTATAACAAATGCAGTTTCAAAGCCATTATCAGCGGCTTTTGCGAGTTCAATCCTTGAGTTTATATGATCAAGTATATTTTGCCGTGTTTGTTTATTATTATCAGACTGGACATGGATTATTCTTTGGCCGACTATTCCAAGTATGCCTGTAGTTACTAATAAAATAAAACCAAATATCAAAATATATTCAATTGCAACCTGTCCTCTTTTTATACCCATCTTTGAATATTTACCTCATTATTACTTTCGTTGATTTGCATTAGAAAATAATGTTTACCTGGTGTGTAATCTCTCTTTTTAAACTCACCATTCATTTTATGTGAAGAATAAAAACCATAATACCTTTTTGTGCCACTTCTACCTTGCACTTGAATGAAAAGATAATGGCCGTTTTCAATTGTAATATTACTTATCCTTGGTGGGAAATTAAATTCAATTATCCTTCTTGAGGGTTCTCCGTATACCCCCAATAGTTCAGCAGTATTAACTATAGTTTCACCAATCCCTTCAACTCTTTGGCTTATGAACTCATCTGTTGAGGTTTTTGCAAAATAAGCTAAAAAGCTTAAAGACCCCATCAAAACAATCATAATAAATCCAGTAACCATTAAAAATTCTAGGGATACTTGTGCCTTTTTTGTTCTCATTTTAAGAAAATATCTAAAACATCATCAAGCCAACCCTTATTTTTTAAGTCAGATTTTATGTTTGATTTTTTATCCCCTCTTGATAATCTCTCATTTACATAATTTTCAAGTATAGTTATATCCGCGCCGCTTGCAGGAGCAGAATCTATTTTTTCAGATTCTTCTGAGTTGTTTCCAAAATTGCTACTCTTAACATCATCAAAGGCAAGACCTACTTTATTGTTATCTTCATTATTACTGTTTTGTGAGAGCACCTCTTTTAGAGGATTACTTTTGGAGTGTGTCTTAGCAATTTCCCCTTTTGCAACTTCAGAAACCTGAGTGTCCCTATTATGAAAGACAAAGAATGCAATTAAGACAAACATAGCAATTATGCATATGATTACAAAACTGGTTAACTTAAAATTAGAATAATCTATATCTTTATTGTAGGTCTCTTTATCTTCTGAATTATTACTTATTTTTTCTTTTCTTTTTGGTTTTTTCCCAATATCATTAATATTGTGAATAGATGTTCCGTTCATAATAAATGAATTTTTTTGTTCAAATTCAATCCCCTCATATAAACCCTTGACAATGAAAGATACATTTTTTGATTTATTTTCAGTATAATCCATGCTGAAGTTCTTTACTACTAAGTCTTTGCTGGACTCAAGCAAAGATAGAGTTTTGTTGGAGAGGTTAACATTATTTGAAAAATTCCCATAAATTACTTCTATACTTATATCTTGCACATCAACATTTTTTTTCTTTTGTAACATTAGTTTTGTCTTTATTGTGTTGTTTGTTGAGTTTATTACATCCACAGTAAAGTTGAATATTTTTCCAGTTATTGCCTTTTGAATAGTTATATCTTTTGAAGTAGAATAATCTGCTTTTGACCCGGTTGAGGATATAAATGTTGAATTAAGATTTATTTTATTTTTTTTATTGGTATTATAATGGGGTAATCGCACAACAAAATTATCACTTACTTTACTTTCTGAAAGAATGTTTTTGTAAATATATTTTTTTTTGCTAAAAAATTCAGAATTAACTTGAATCACTATATTTTCGATCTTAAAATCATTTTTATTTTCTGCACTGAAACTGATATTTATTGCGTTCCCTCCTCGTAGGCTTCCGTTTAAGGGAGTGAAATCAATTTCCATGTTTGGCTCTTCAATCTCACTTGAAATATTTTTTGAAAAAGTTTGAGAGAATTCAAAATTATTGATTTCATAAATTATCTCAAAATTAACCGGACATTTTTCAAGTGTATTGGGGTTTACAACAAAATTAAATGATTTGTTTTCAAGCGAGCTCAGTTTCAGGTTATTTAATTCATAAATTTTATTTTGTTTTTCAAAAGCTGAAGGATGTTCCTGGACTTTTACAAACTCACAAAAATCTACTATTAATTTTTTTATTTTTAACTTTCTGTTGCTATGTCCATTAAATAAACGAAACCCAAAATCAAATTCTTCATTATAAGCTACCCTTTTGTAGTCTGAAGAAAATTTTAAAGCAAGAGGCGAGATTACTTGTACATCAATTCTATCGGTTGTAACACTGAGTGGGCCCTGGTTTGAGTTATAAGTTGCTTTTCCTGAATTTAGCCTGAAAACTTGATTTTCTTTTGGAACTCCTACTACATCAAACAACCCTACCAAGCTTTTGCTTTCGTCTTTATCAAGATTAAAATTCCATTTTATATTGCGCTTATCACTAAAGTAGGGTTCTCGATTATCATACTCTGGAAGGCTATATTTTACAGGAGAAAGGAATGCAGGAATCTCTTCAGCATATGTAACATCTCTTAATTTATTATTTCCTGTGTTTTCAATTGTGTATGTGACCTCTATTTCGTCGAATAAATGTGGCTTTCTAGGTTCAATTTCTCTTGTAACAGAAAGTTTATTTTCAATTTTTGTGACAATCAGTTTATGCATATATACGTTGGTCTGGTCAGGTCCTTCATGCAAGTTACTAATATTGTGTTTTTCTAAATAATCACTAAGTGAGTTTTTTGATCCTGCATCTTCAAAAAAATAGTGATTGTGTAATTTTGTTGTATTTACTGGAATAACAATCTTATCTGAGCCATTAATCTCTCTTAGAATAAGTATTTCAGGGGTTGTTTGTGAGAGATAATTTTTGTCTTCAATAGTGATTGTCTGGTTGTGAGAAACCCATTGGTCGAATACAGATGCATTAGTGATAGTAGCAAATATCAAAATAAATGCAAAAAATTGTATAACTAATAGTAACTTCTTCAAATTTTCACCTCTTTTTTAATATTGTTAATTTTTAGATTTATATAATTTACGCTTAGAATACTTTTAGGGTTCTTTGCCTAAGATTTACAGAATAAGAAAGAGGATTAAGTGACATTCCATCTTCTGCAGCTATTGTCTGAATATGGGTATGCTTTTGTATCTTCCGTGCTTCATTGAGTACATCACTATGATGCATTTTTATCCCGAACCCAGTAATCACTGCTAACTTAGGTGACACTTTAGGAAGAATCTTTATAATATCATCTGTGCTCAATCCTGCTGAAGTCTTATCAGCCCCTTGTGGGTACACACATTTGAAAACCATTAAATCAACACCCTTAAAATCATCAGCTATTGTTCTTATATAATCAGTGTCTGAAGTGTATCCCAATGAAAATTTAGGAGTTATTATTCTGTAGCCTACTGCATATTCATCTTCATTATATGTACGTGTTGCGACGATTTCCATTTCATTAAGCCCTACTCGCTTGTTGGGCTCAAGAATAATGTCTCTTTCGAGGAAATTCTTGTACCGAGAATTAAGCAAGGGCCCTAGTTCATTAGAGCCTTCATATGCACTTTTACTTGAAATTATAACACCTTTACGATCGAGTCCTCCTAAACTCATTGAGGATATTATTGAATTAATTTCGGCTGAGTTATTTAGATTATTGTTGCTTAAGAGTACAGCTATGTTGTTTCTAGGGTTTACACCATAATCATAAGACCTAGCCAATGCACCCGGACCAGGGTCAAGATGAATCTGGTTTTCTAAAACTTGAATGACAATCCCACCGGCAGAACGGAGTTGTTTTCCGACAACAATATCGTCTCCTCCAGTACCTAAAAAAACTATTTTTGGTTGCATATTTATATATCCCCCTTGTACCTATATAAACTTATAGCTTAATAAATCTTTCGAAATAAAAATATTGCTTTTTAATTGCATAAAAATAAGCTTATAAGTCTCTTTCTTTTATGTAAGGGATAAGGCTTGGTGTTAATCATTCCATATTTTGTTATTGAAAATCTCGGGAGAGATTTGAATAGGGTTGAAATACCCTAACCTAAAGGTAGGGATAACAAAAATTCATCGAATTTTTGGTTCAAGAAATGGAAACATTTCTTTATAGTCGTCTTGCGTCGATTTTTTGTTATTTAGAATTTTTTTTCTATTTTTTCCTTGAATGAAACAAATTCTCCTTTTTGAATTGATTTTCTTATTTTTGACATAAGTCTTTGCATAAATCTTATATTGTGTATGGTCGCAAGCCTATAACCTACTCCCTCCTTGTTTTTTAACATATGTCTTATGAAAGCTCTTGAATAATTTCTGCAAGCAAAACAATCACATTCTTTCTCTATAGGGCTAAGATCCATTTTGTATTTGCTATTTGTAACTCTTAGTCTTCCAGAAAAAGTAAATAATGTGCCATGTCTTGCATTTTGAGTAGGGAATGTGCTATCAAAACAATCAACACCTAAAGAGACACTTTCCAGTATATTAACAGGATTTCCTACGCCCATTAAATACCTGACAGTTTTCTCGGGCATAATTTTACAAGTCTTCCTAAGTGTAGAGTACATATTCTCAACTGGTTCACCTATGGCCAAGCCACCTTGGGCAATACCATCAAAGCCAAATTTTGAAAGGAATTCAATGCTTTTGATTCTCATGTCTGGGTAATTCCCACCTTGAGCGATACCAAAAAGAAGTTGTGATTTATTTTTGTCAATTTTGTCATGATATTGCTTGCATCTTCTTGCCCAGGAATTTGTCCTTAATGTTTTACTTCTTACAGTTCTCCATGAATCGTCAAATAAAGGAACTTCGTCAAGACACATAGCAATATCTGAACCCAAACAAAATTGTATGTCCATTGCTTTTTCAGGTGTGATTTTATGGGGTTTTCCGTCAAAAGGAGATTTGAAAAGGGCGTAGTCATGGGTAGTCTGCAAAAGCATATTATCGTCAAGACTTTGGAAGCCCCCGCTATCAGTGAAAATGCCGCCCTGCCAATTGATAAAATTGTGAAGACCACCTGTTTTTTTTATAAGCTCAAGGCCAGGATTCCAGTATGATATGAGGGAATTAGATATTATACAATCTGCCCCTGCATCTTTTAGGGCTCTCGTCTCCATATATTTTACACTTCCTTTAGTTGCTACAGGCATAAAAAAAGGTGTAGGGATTATTTTTCCATTAATATGTAATTCTCCGGTTCTTGCATTTTTGTCTTTAGCAGTTAGTTTGAACATTATTAATTATAAGTTTGCTAATCGTATATAACTTTTTTTAGTTTTATCATTATATACTATTATTGACATTGCTAATTAGGCTTGCTGTCATACTTATTATCATTTTTTAGGTTTTTAATGTATTTTCCATGAATTAGTCTATATTATGATAATAATCTAGTGCAAAACTGACATTTATCTTGCTTCTTTCTTATCACAATCAAAAGATTTTTAAAGCACTTGCTTTTTCTCAAATAAATCAAGACTTTAATGTGATTAAAAATGGTTCAAAGGATAGGTGGAGCAAGAAGAAAAACAAGAAATAAGTTTCAAAAGAGTTATAAGGAGAAAGGTAAAGTAAACATCAGAAAGTTCATGCAGGGTTTCAACGAAGGTGATAAGGTGAGACTTAAGGCTGATTCTTCTTTACATGGTGGACTTTATCATCCAAAATATCATGGTAAAATTGGATATATTCAAAAGAAGAAAGGCTGGTGCTATGAAGTAAATCTAAAGGACGGTGGAAAATCTAAAGTTCTTATTGTACATCCAGCTCATTTAAGTAGGGTTTAAAAATGGACTCAAAACCAGAAATTATCGAAGAAAAACCAATTCCTATGTTTGAGTTAAAAAGTGATTTGGGAAAAATAAAAAAAAGGGATGATGAATTAAATTTCAGGTCACAAAAGACTGAAGAATATCTTAATGTTTTTGTAAAGTTGGGTCCGAGGAAAGGCAAGGAGCTCGTCAACGAAATTAAAGCATTAGAAATTCCCAGATTAAAAGAAGATCATATATTCAAGATTGTAGATATAATGCCTACTGATGTAGAATCATTAAAGTTGGTGTTACATGGCTATACCTTGAGTGTTTCAAAAGAAAATATGAAAAAAATTGTGAAGGTAATTAAGGATTTCTCTTCATAAATTGTTATAATTTTTAGCTTTTTCTGGCATATTTTTCAAATCAGAAAATAATTTAAAGTGGTTATAATCTATATTTTAAATTAAGCTATTTAAAGGAGGGTCTTATATGAGCAAAAAGGTAATAATGATTATACGGGATGGTTGGGGTTATAGAGCAGAAGAAGAACTTAATGCAATTAATAATTCCAAGACACCTAATACTGACTCGTTAATGGAAAAATACCCAAACGTTCTTATTGATGCAAGTGGTGGTGCAGTTGGTTTGCCTGATAGGAATGAAGGGAATTCAGAAGTTGGGCATTTTACCATTGGTGCTGGAAGAATCAGGCGTGGTTCTCTTGTCAGAATTAATGACACTATTGAAGATGGTTCTTTTTATGATATAGACGAGTTTAATAGAGCCATTGATAACTGTATAAATAATGGCTCAAGCCTACACTTAATAGGCCTTTTACAATCAGAAGGAGTGCACTCTCATGTAGACCATCTTATTGCTCTTATAGACCTTTGCAAAAAGAAGAATTTTACTGATGTTTTTATACATGCTATTACTGATGGGAGGGATGCCCCTGTTACTGATTCGCTTAAATATATTCAGAAAATAGTTGATAAAATAAATCAATCGGGCATTGGAAATATTGCGACGATCTCTGGGAGGTATTTTGCAATGGATAGAGATAAACGCTGGGACAGGACTAAGATTGCCTATGATTGTATTGTCAAATCAAAGGCAAAAGAGGATTTTGAAGATCCCCTTGCTGAGATAAGGCAGCTGCATAAAGAAGGCGATACGGATGAATTTATTGTCCCGAGAAAGCATGTTAATTATCCAGGTATAAAAGATAAAGACTCAATTATATTTTATAATTTCAGGACAGATAGGCCAAGACAGCTTAGCAGAGCAATTGTAGAAAAAGATTTTGAGGGCTGGCAACGAGAGCCGTTAGATGTTTTTTTTGTTGCAATGACTGAATTTTATAAGGGTATAAATGCTGAGATTGCATTCAAGGAAGAAAAAATAAAAAATACTGTTGGCGAAGTTATTTCAAGCCAAAAAATGAAACAATTAAGGATAAGTGAAACTGAAAAATATGCTCATGTAACCTTTTTTTTCAATGCTCAAAGAGAAGAAACCTTTCCTGGAGAAGAAAGGATAATGATTAATTCACCTAAAGTTAAAACTTATGATTTAAAACCTGAAATGAGTGTCTATGAAATTAAGGATAAATTAATTGAAGCGATTAAAGAGGATAAATTTGATTTTATTGTGACTAATTTGGTTAATGGCGATATGGTGGGCCACACTGGAATAACTGAAGCAATAATCAAAGGTGTAGAATCAGTTGATGATTGTCTTGGAGAGATTGTAAAAGAAGGGCTTAGGAAGGATTACAATTTACTTGTGTTCGCAGATCATGGTAATGCCGAAGATCAGACTCTTGAGTGGCGGACAAGTCATACTATTAATCCTGTACCCTTTATACTTGTTACACCAGAAAATAGTCTATCTATACAAAAGGATAAGAGATATGGTTTACAAGACATAGCACCCACTGCGCTTGATTTGCTGGATATAAAACAGCCAAATGAAATGACCGGGACAAGTATGATAAAAAAATAAGGGTTTATCAATCTTGATTTTATAGATGATTTAGGGTTTAAAGTAAGGGATAAAGTTTGATATTATTTAATTATGAAATAAAATTATTGACCTTTAAGGGTTATAATATATAAATATTTATAGGGGTCTTAGTTATACTTTTCAAAATTTCAAATAGAGACTTATATTGGTGTATAAAAAAAATGCCAGAGTTAGATTTATCAGATTTTGATTATTACCTGCCCAGAGAATTAATTGCGCAAGAGCCCGTAAGACCCAGGGATTCTTCTAAGTTGTTGGTTGTTAATAATACTAAAATCTGGCATTTGATTTTCAGGGATATTGTGGATTATTTTAATAAAGGGGATGTTTTAGTCCTGAATAATACT
>JBNJGV010000044.1:0-10829 GCA_051819785.1 Nanobdellota archaeon
TTTATTCCAAAGAATAATTTTTCAATCATCGAGGGTTCTGTTGAAGAGATTATTATGTTGTATTCTTCTCCTTCTTCTATTGATTGGTTTTTAATTGGAGTGTTTCTGATAATAATGTCGATAATCTTTCATGCGACCTTTTTGTAGATGATGTATTGGGGTTGTCCGGCAGCTTCACTCCTGGCGAGCAAGACATAACACAATCAGTTAACGTTTCAGAAGATGGTGAACATAGCTGGAGAGTCTTCTGCTCTGATAATTTTGAAAATAACTACTCCACTGGCTCAAGAACCTTTACAATTGATGTTGTATCACCAGAAATTGAACTTAATTTTCCAAAAGAGAATTCTGTAGTCTCATCTTCAGAAATAAACTTTAACTGGACTGTTTTTGACGACATTAATCAAAATGTTACTTGCAATCTTAACCTAGATGGAGATAATGAAATATCAGGAATGGTTGTCCAAAACAACACTTATGCTTCTTATGAAATTACAGGTTTAAGTGATGGTAATCATTATTGGAATGTGTCTTGCATTGATCGGGCGCAAAATCAAATTGTTTCAGGCACTCGCTCTTTTGAAATAGACACTGTTGCGCCCAGCATAATCTCTCAAGAATTAGCAAATCTCACTGATGAAAGTGCCACAATTAACTGGGAAACTAGTGAAGCTTCAAACTCAACACTTTATTACGGGCTTTCCGAAAACAAGCTTAATAATTCAATAGGTACTTTATCGGGCACGGACTCTTATTCAGTCAACTTGCAAAACCTGAAAGAGCAAACCCCATATTATTATTATGTCAGAGTTTGTGATTCAGCTGAAAATTGTTTTGATTCAGAAACATTTAATTTTACTACCGGGGAAAATTACCCGCCATCTATTGATGGATTTATTCCTTTTGAAGATCCTTTGATTTTAAAGTCAAGCTCTCAAGAATTTGAAATTAATGCATCAGATATGAATAACGATATAATCTCAATAACATGGATGGTTAATGATACAGTAGTTGGCAATGGAAACAGCTATACTTTCAATGGTGTGAATGTTTCAGGAGAAAAACATTTCCAAGTAAAAGCAGTAATCTCTGATGGAGTTAATAACAGGACAAATGTTTGGGATTTAACTCAAAAAGAACTCCCTGAAATGGGCCATTACAGTGGTCAAACCACGAATCTCTCAGAAATTCATGATTTATCAAATGTTGATAATTTCACAATTGAAAACGATCAAGGAGGAATGATTAAATGGTCTAGCTCAGTTGACTTAACACAGATGCCTGTTATAGATTCTTTTATTAACATAGCTCCTAATATGATTGCTGTTGATTCCTCTAATTTAGAAGGATTAAGCGGTTCTGCTACAATTTACATGTACAACTTAAGTTATTCAAGGGTACCTCAGATTTATTACAATGAGGGTTTCACAACCAATAGCAGCGAAGTGAATGAACCTTGTCCAAGTGATGTTTGTAGCAATATTATTTTCAATAAAACAACAGGGACATTGAAATTTGATGTTTCACATTTCAGTGTTTTCAGGACTGTTGCGGCAACTAAGAAAAAATCATCAACAGAAGAGATTGAAAAAGAAGAAGAAAAAGAGATAAGCAGGCCAATAAAGCTTCCTCATTTAAGATTCTTAAATGAAGAAATAATGTCAGGGGATGTTGCAGAACTTTCAGTTGAGTTAAACAATATGGATAAAAAGGATATTGATAACGTGAAAATAACAGTGGTCTTCCCTGAAATAGGGGTAAGAATGAGTGAAGGCCCTTTCGAACTTGATAATATTAAAAATACAAATAGGGTTCTTAGTCTAGCAATCCCTCAGGATGTTTCACCGGGACTTTACATTGCAAGGATAACAGTTACAGGAGATGATGGAAGAATTCAAAGAAGAGTTCATAGGCATTTAAGAGTTATTTAATATTTATCATTTTATTTATCTGCTTTTTTATTAAATGGGCCAAAAGCGTTTGAAAAATAAATCATTAATTTGCAGAGAATATTCTCGATTTCCCATTAAAAGATAGATATTGGCTTCTGGGTCGTATTGCCTGTACAGGCAGTATTGCTTTTTTGTAAATTTATCAAGCTGTTTTGGATTACTTTTAACTTCAACCAACGTTTTCTCTAATTTTCCAATAACTTCTATATCTATCTCTCCTCTTTCCCATACTAGGTTCTTGTTAATCTTTACGGGTTCAAATTCCAGCCCAAAATAGCCAAGGTTTTGAGAAAATTTTTCTATTAGCTGTTGGTGATAACTCATTTTTCCTCTTAATAATCATGTCCGGGGCAAAGAATGCTTTGAGAGTATTTATTTAGCTTTTGAAGCGTTGCTTTCATTTGCTCAGGTTCAGAAGTTGGAAGATCCGTTCTCCCTATAAGATCGTTTGAAAAAATAGTGTCTCCTGAAAAAAGGATATTTTCTTTTTCATACCAAAGAGCAATTGAACCCTTTGTATGCCCCGGCAGGTATAATATTTTAAGACCATTCATATCATGGATTTCTTCTATCTTAAAATTTTTTAGTAATTGCGCAATCTTTTGATTTAAAACAGTTTCAAAGGAGTCGTTTCTAAATGAATTTAATGCATTTTTTGAAGCGAAGATTCTTGCGTTTTTGAATAAATCAATGTTTCCTACATGGTCATAGTGCAGATGTGTAAGTAAAACCTTACTGATACTGGAAGGTTGTGTGTATTTGCTCAACAACCCCTTTAATTCCTGATATTCTTCTCTTACACCTGCATCAATAATTATTTTTTCTTCAAAATTCAGAAGGAACACATTACTTTGCCCGGAAAATTTTATTACATCTTTTGTTATTTTTTTTTCTTTCATTTTTTCTAAATATCTACTACAACTCTTACCTTGTAGCCTTCTTTTGTTTCTTTGAACAAATAATTGTAGTACGTTACAGCCTTTACAACCGTTTCTCCTTTCTCCGGAGTTATCTCTTCACCATAACATTCTGCTTTAACCTTTGTCTGGTTTATTTGTGTAATGTTAAAGTCATTATAAAACATTCCGTCAATGTCAACTGAAGCTATTAACTCTTGAAGCCAGTTGAACATTAAATCTGCTGCATCTTTTCCTTTTGCAGTTAATTGGATTGTTTCTTTTTTCTCAATTTTTTCCCTTTGACATATTATCTCAGACAAGGCTTTAGCAGCATTTTCAAAGACTTCTTTTAAGTCTTTGCCATAAGCTTCAAACATAACATCTGAAGTCAGGTCCTTGATGAATCTGTATTTTTCCATATCTTTTAAAAACCAAGATGAATATATAAAATTAAGTGTTTTTTAGTTTTCTAGATAAAAATAATCCAAATTTGAGCAAGTATAAAAAATATTTTAGATTGTGTTAGTTAATTTTTCAATATTTTTTCAATAGACTTGGGACTGCCGCACCAATAGCGCAAGGGAAACTATTTATAATAACTAATCGGAGAATGTTATGGAAAGTACCTCCAACCAGCGGGTGGTTGTTAAAATTAAGAAGGTATACCAAAAGAAAAGTGGTTGTTAGTGTTATTGTATACAATGTAAAAAGCCTTTTTGCAATAAATTGACCAGCTTTTCTGCCTGTCCTGTCTTTAACCCGGCAATATGATATAAAATATATTTCTGTAGTTAATATAAGCAATGTTGCAATAGGCAAAATGATTAGATGAAGAGTAGTCAGGTTAAGGGCGGCATCAATTATTCCCCCTTTAAGTACAAATGTAAGCCCAAGTATAAGAGAGCCGAAAAACGCATTTACAATATCTCTTCTAGAGAATTTTTGAGGGACTTTTTCAAGAAGGCTTTCTCTTATTCTATAGACACTTTTTTCAAGCAGCTCTAGTTCCCTCTTTTCTTCATCAATTTCTCTTTCAATTTTACAGATGGCTTTTGATCTCAATATGGTCTACTTTTCTTTATGTATATTTAAATATTTTTTTCCATTTGCAAGTGAATTAATCAAACATTCGTTGCCAATTCATAAAAATATTGTTGCTTACTTCAGAAAGCTCCATCTCTTTTATTTCTGCAATTTTTTTGTAGCTTTCTACAACAAATGCAGGCTCGTTCCAGAATTCTTTATGTGGGCTCATAAATGGCGCGTCAGTTTCGCAGAATAATTGTTGTAATGGGACTTCATCAATCATCATTTGAAATTGTTGGGCCCTTACAACACTAGTTGAGATTGTAAACGACCACCCGTTATCTCTTGCCCTTTTCATAAGTTTTTTTTTCCCGCAAAAACAGTGCATTACAACCTTTTTCATATTATGTTTTTCAAGAAGTTCAATTGCATCAAGCTCAGCTTTTCTTGAGTGGATAATCAATGGTTTATCGATTTCTTTTGCAAGCTTTATTATTTTTTCAAATTGTTTTCTTTGCCCATTATTTTGTTTACCGTTTTTATAGTCAAGTCCAACTTCACCTATAGCCACAATATTTTCTTTATTTTTCTCAATGAATTGCAGTTCTTCATCTATTGAAAAATTTAGCTTTTCTCCGATTTCAAACTCTAAAGCATCCCATGGATAAATTCCAAGGCTTGCTTGTACAATATCGTGCTCTTTTGCTAATTCAAGGGTCTTACGATTAGATTGTGGGCATATTCCTGTAGCAACTATCTTTTTTACATTATGCTTTTTTGCATTATTTACTTTTTCCGGGATGTTTTCTAACGAGTCCAGGTGGCAGTGCAAATCGATATACATTAGTTTTACGCAAAACAGAATTATTTATTAAATTTGTCTTTGTGGTGGGGGGAATCAAGAATATATTTTCAGAAAAACTTTATCTTTTATTTTCTGGAAAGTTTTTTCATATTCTTTTTTTAACTCGACAAGCGGAGTCATTTTAACCATTGATTGGACAAATTCTTTATCAAAAGGGATTTTTTCTATAATTTCTATATTATTTTCTAAAGCAAACTCTTCAATCTTGCTGGAGTATTCCTTATTGATATCTGCTTTGTTTATTATTATTCCTTTATTTATATTAAAGTGTTCAACAATTTCAAGAGCTCTTTTCATATCCGAAAAACCTGAAGGAGACGGCTCAGTAACAATCAATGCATAATCACTTCCAGTTATTGATGCAATTACTGGGCACCCTATGCCTGCGGCAGAATCAATAAGCATCAATTCAGGTGATTTTTGGCTTGCTAAAGCTTTCTCTTTAACCTTTGAGACTACCTTTCCTGAGCCGGAACTTCCCGGGTTCAACTGGGCAGAGCAGATTTTGATGCCTTGTTTTGTTTGAGAAAGCCCAATGTGCGCGTTGTCTATTTTTTTTAGCTCAATTGCGTTTTTTGGACATACCAGTTGACAAGCTCCACACCCCTCGCACCCTGTTTCTTTAATTTCGGGCTTACTCTCTTTAACTCCAATAGCATCAAAATAACACGCATCAATACATCTTTTGCAATTATTGCATTCTTTAGGATTGATTTGCGCTTTTTTATTAGTTGAAAGCGGTTCCCACTCGCTGTAGTCTTTTGTCTCAAGTGAAAAAAGAAGGGAAAGATTGGAAGCGTCCACATCACAATCCGCACAAACTATATCTTTTTCTTTTTTGATTAAAACTGCTAGTGAAGCGCTTATACTGCTTTTTCCTACACCACCTTTTCCCGATAAAACTGCAACTGATTTAGTCATTATATCACTTATTATATTTGTTTTAATCTTTTAACAATATTGATAATCTCCTGATTTTCTGAAGGGTTGCCTTCTGCATAACTTCTGGCAATATCTTTTGAAAAAGGTATCTCGCAAATTATTTCACTTTTTCTTTCTTTTGCAATCTCCCTTATAATTGTTTTATCTCCAAGATTTGATTTGTTCAGGACTATGTCTGTTTTTTTACCTAGCTTATCTAATAGATTAAGAATTGCTTTTAAGTCATGCTTTCCAAGAGGTGTGGGTTCACTTACAGATATTATTTTTTCACATTTTTCAAGAGCGCTTATTACCGGGCAATGAGTGCCTGCTGCAGTATCAATTATTATATCATCGTATTTGTTTTTTATCTTTTCTATCCATTGGTTTAAATGTGAGACAATAAATTCAGATATAGGTTGATTAGTTTTTAGCTCTCCACTAAGAAGGTCTAAGTTTTCTTTGTTTCCCAAATAAATGCTTCCTATTTTTTTGTAATCCCATGAAATTGCGTTTTCTTTACAGACTATGTGGCAGCATCCACATCCAATGCATTGGTCAAGGATAACCAAAGGGTTTTTCCCCTTTTTTCCTATTATTGCATTTGATTTGCAAACCCTTGAGCATTCGCCGCATTTTGAGCATTTATCAAAGTTTATTTTAGGAACTCTCTGTTTTACAGTGTCTTTTTTTTCTCTTTCAATATTTAATAATAGGTGATCATTTGGACAATCAACATCTGCGTCTACAAGAAGCACTTTTTTAGTTTTGGCTAATCTTTTTGCCAAAGAGGTGCTGAGCGTTGATTTTCCTGTTCCGCCCTTTCCGCCTGTAATTCCTATAATCATTTTGTGTGTTTTTATTGCTCTTTTTTACTTCTTTTATTAAGGTTGAGAAATCTTGGCTCTTTGTGTTTAGAAATCTTGGTAGCTCCTTCTTTTATTTTAATCGCTTTTCCATTGATAAGCGCATTGGTTATTTTTTCTCTGGCTTTACTAAGTGTTCTCTGAAAAGTTGATTGATGAATCTTCATCTTTTTTGCAGCCTCATCTTGGCTTAGCTTCTCGGTATTAGAAAGCCTGAGAGCTTCAAGTTCATCATAGCCGATTTGTACTTCCCTTAATTCTTTAAGGGGTATTCCCCTGGGCTTAAAATATGTTATATTGGGTTCAAATCTTATATATCTTATTTTTCTGGGCCTGACCATTATGCATTATAATGCATAATCTTTTTTATATTTTTCTATTTTTTGGGCTTTTTCAAAGAGGGAGTTTTTATTTAAGAAAAATTATTTATATGACTGGTTTTTATATATTTCTAAATTGGAAGATCATGATGAATATACGGTTTATGAACTGAACGCACCTAAAGCGGTTGAATTTTATGAAAAGAGATTAAATTTAGGAAAGCTTGATTCTCCGGATATAAATGTTTCATATACTGGTCCTTGTGGTGAGACAATGGAGTTTTTTATAATTCTTAAAGAAAATTCAATATCTAACATTACTTTCCAATATGATGGTTGTTCTGTTTTATCTTCATGCGGCTCAGCTGTTTGCGAAATGGTCAGAGGCAAAGATATTCTTAGTGCAGCAAAAATTAAACCTGAAGATGTAAAAGGATTTCTTGGAGTTGGAGATGATAAGAAAATTGATTGCCCCTTTTTAGCTGTTAATACACTAAAGAAAGCAGCTGAAGAATATAAAAAAAGTAATGCTTAAAAACTTTTTTAATCAGTTCATTAAAGCAATGGTGCGCCATAAATCTTTCTTAGGCTGTTTTTCAGGCCGTTAACAAAGTATTCGTATTCAATGTTGGTTTGGCCTGTTTTTTGTAAATGATATTTTGGGTCTTGCTTTTTCATTCCTCTTATTTTATGGGCTGCCCCTTTTGTACCCAGAATAGATATTTGTTTTGCCAAGTAAGGAAAAAGTGACTCCGGGTCAAATTCTCCCTTTTGTGAAGCAATAAAATTAAGGGCATCGTAAGCAAAATTAATCTTATATACCTTTTGTGTAGTCTTTTCAGATACTTTCGAATAAATGTTTTCAAGTTCATCGGGGCCCAGGATTTTGTTTGACTCGCCATTAGCCAGCCTTTCCAGGCCTGCGAAAACTTTGTTGTTTTCTTTTTTTTTGAATACCTTGGGATAATCAGAAAAATACAGTTCAAGATGCGCCTGTATGTTTGTTAATATCCCGTTTGCTACAACTTGTCCTTTGTTAAACTCTGTAATTTCTTTATCAGAGAGTTTATTTATAATTCCATAATAATTTATTGCTTTCATTTTATCAAAAAGTCCGTTTTTCTATCAAGCAGTCTTGCTGCCATCTTTGGAACCATTCCTCTATATATTTCACTAGGGTTGGCCGCCATATGAGCGTAAGCATCTCTTACTTCTTTTTCAGAAATTGATGTCAGTTTTTCTGCGAGGTGCGCAACTCCTGTAGTTCTTTCATTGAGGTCTCCCTTGTATTTGGTTGAGCTTTTAAACTGTTCAATCGCGCTTAGGACTATTACTTTGCTTCCATGTCCGAATCTTCCTAAAAGCAACCCCAATTCATCTCTTGTATAAAGATGCGCTTCATCAATAATGCCGTATGTGTTAGTAAATGTTGTTCCTTTCATATCACTTATAACATCATAATTTACTATCCCTTCATTTTTTAGTTCATTTACATGATCTGTAATCTCTTTTGTGTGAGTTGGATTGTTTTGTTCCGGATTTGAGAATAATTCTATGAGAGCCTGTCTTGCAGGCTCGACTTTTGGAGCGATTTTTGTATCTCTGGGCCCAGGTAAATAACCTACACCGCCTTCTGAGTCAGCCAGAGAGGTAACATAGAGGATCTTGTCATATTTGCCCTGATTAATTTGGTAAAGGCCTGCAGTCAATGCCCAAAGAGTCTTTCCAAAACCGCCTTTCGCGTCGAGAGAGAAAACCCTTATGTTAGGATCTAGCAAATGGTCCAAGTATGGCCTTTGTTCGCCTTGGGGGATAAGTCTAGGGTTAAATTGGTATTTTAAGATATCTTTATACCTTTGAATACTATTATTTTTTGGCTCAATTGCATCTTCAGAAGTTGAAATCAAACCTCTGTTTTCAAACTGTGAAAATGTTTTTTCAATTTTCTTTTTTAGATTAGATTTTTTTCCGGAATTCACTTTCTTTGAATCAATCATGTTCAAATGTGTTTGGAATTCTTTATCGCTTATCTTGCCTTGTTCAGCAAGCGTGTTAAGCATTTCCTTAAAATACCCTATATTTTTTCTTTGAGTATGGTCAAATGCAATCTTTGTATCTTTTTTGTTTTCTTCTGCTTTTTTTTGCGGGTTTTCAGTATTATACATCCTTTCTTTAAAAAAATCATAGAATTCATCAAAATGATCTAAATTATGTAGTTTTTGTGTATCTGGTTTGAAAACCCTGTGTTGTGAAATTACTTCTTGGTTTTTTGGATTTGTCCTTCTGTCTTTTCCTTCAAGTTTTATTATTGTGTGTGCAGGTAGATATTTGGCATTTAGCTCCAGACCTAACGATGGGTCATCCAGCTCAATTATATCTTTATTTATGCTTTTTCTTGCCTGTGTCAGGTTCTGTTCCACTTCATATTTTCCAGGGTTTGATTGCAAAGGGTTTTTTACTTGCTCAAATCTGAAGGCTTCAGTTTTTATATCCCTGATTATTGCTTCGTTGGAAGCACCCGTGTCATCAGTTATGAATTTTGTGTTTTTGTAATTCTTATGATTATCTAGAAATTTTTCAATAGAGTATATTATCTTTAGGTCATTGGTAACTTCTTCAGAAGAATCACCATGATATTTTTTTATATCTTCTTTATTTAAATCAATAAAATAGACATTTGCTCCATTTTCTAAAGTTATTCCTTCATTTCCTGAAATCACTTCTCTGAAAGAGAAATTTTCTTCGTCTTCTAAAAGCTGTGGGAGCCTTAGTATATCATTTATTGCTTTTTGCCCAGCACGGGCTTGGTATTTGGTGTTGCTGTCCTTTCTTGGCGAATCTTTTATTCTGTCTAGTTCTCTATGGACATGCCATGGCAACAGCAAATCATGTGGGCTTTTTTGGTATTTTTGCAGGAGTGTCTCTGCGAAGGGACTGTTGTTTACAGATTCATCAAAATCTTCTACTTGATGCAGATTACCTGTAAGGAGATATATAAAGCTTGGATTTTGCATAGCCACATTAGTGTCCGGAACTCTTAGGCCAATTTTGCCTTGTTTTCTTTGTTGTTGCAGCTCTTCGAGAACTGCTTCGTCCAGGGTTTCTTTTCCATTCATGTTTCTCACTCGAGAGTAATAATAACTATGGTTTGGGAAGCATTTCTTCTATTTAAATTTATGCTTTATTTTGGTTACTTTTGAATTAGCAAAACTTTTAAATTATTTATCAGCTCTGTAAGAATTATGGCGGCCGTGGTGTAGCCTGGTTAGCACTCGGGACTGTGGTAGCGTATTTTTTCCTTAAAGGGGTCTAAACGCTTCAGAGATCCCGTAGCCCGAGTTCAAATCTCGGCGGTCGCCCTTCTTTAATTACTTAGTAAATATAAGTAGTTATTGAAAATCTCGCAGAGATTTGAAAGGGGTCTAATAACAAAAATCTTTTGGATTTTTGGAACATCCAGAGCTGTGCTCTGGATTGTACCCCTTCCTTTAGGGCGAGATTTTCAATTCAAAGAAATCGAAGATTTCTTGAACATGAAAATCCCTTTTCATTGTTCCAAAAATTTTGGGTTCCTAAAAAATAAATTGCAAGCCCTAAATAACAAAAATCCAAAGGATTTTTGGAACATCCAGAGCTATGCTCTGGATTGTACCCCTACCCATACTCACTAATCGTTCGTAGCTTAAGATGAATCTTAAGTTTAGGTTGGGGATGGGCTTGCAATCAATAAACCCAAAATTTTTGTTATTTAATGATTCAAATAAATCTTCAATTTGTCCCAACTACAGCGGAAGTTGGCTAGTCAAGTCTGCCAACCTCGCAAATCTTTGATTTACGCTGGTTCAAGGTAACGCCCTTGAACCCAGCAAATCTGTGATTTGCGCTGAATGTAGTGGCAGTTGTGAGCTGTCAGTTTTTTGAAGAAGATTAGGCATCCAATAAGTTCAAGAATTCTATATGATTAACCTTGCTTTATTTTT